>WRDG01000033.1 GCA_009783525.1 Defluviitaleaceae bacterium
GATACACGGCAGCACAGCTATGCGTTTGTTTTCCGTATAAATTACATTATATACGTCCAGCTGCAATTCTTTTGCGGTTTGCCTCGCCTCTTTTATGCGGACGGCCGCCGCCGGGCCGAGGTACGGATACATTGTGTCTTCGGTCAAAACTTTTTTCATGCGTTGCAAAATCCTGTCGTGGGTAAGCGCGCGGTCGCCCGGCCAAAGGTAGCGCAGGTTCTTTTTTAACGGCTTTACAAAAACCTGCAGGCGTTTATGATCCACCCCGATTATTTCCCACATGAAACCCGCGACGGTTATTTGTTCGCCAACGTTGACGGGTTCTTCTATTTGCCCGATCTTTTGGCTTTCGTGCATGATTATCCATTCTTCTTCCGTTGGGAACACGCCGTAAAATTCAAAATTGTTTACGATTTTTTCACCTTCGAGTCCGATTATCAAACCGCCGCCGTCCATTTGCTGCAGATGCTCGTCTTTAAGCATGCAGCCTATCATAAACAGAACGTCATTTTCGTCCATGCGGTCAAAGGCCGGAAGCTCGCGCACGCTCTCCGCCAAAAGCCTGACCGGAATTTCGCCCGCAGAAGCCGTCACGCTGAGCAGCTGGTGGAACAGCATGCTGAACGAATTCTTGAGTATCTTGGGCGGCTCGATAAACCGTTCTTCCAAATATAACTGTATGACGGCGATAATTTTCGTGAGCCGCCACGGTATCTGACGCAGCTTGCTCGGAGCGGGCCCTTGATCGCCTTCCCAATCTACGAACCACATCTCCGCCGGCTCGCCGCGGCGTCCCGTGCGTCCGAGCCTCTGCACGAAACTTGCGACGGAGATAGGCGCGCCAAGCTGAAACACACGCTCGAGCTTCCCTATGTCCACGCCGAGCTCCATCGTCACGTTCGCGCCGATCACGACGGGACCGTCCGCAATCTTCATGTCATGCTCCGCCGTTTCGCGCAGCGTTGCGGAGATGGCGCCGTGATGCACATGGTAAATGTCCGGCGTGCCGTGCTTTTGCGCCTGGTACCTCATGCCCGCGATGGCGGCGTCCGGCTCCGGCCTTCCGTTGCCGAAAATTATCGCCTTCTTGTCTTTTGTACGCTCGTACATGTATGCGATCGACGGGTCTTCAAACAAAACCGCGTCGTCTTCAAGCGGCGGCGCGGTAAAATGCTCCACAGACAGACGGATTTTTTGCTCGCCCGCGCCCGTTTCAGGTATTGACACGCTCCTTGAAGTGCCCGCCGCCAACCATTCGGCGGGCAGCTTATAATCGCCGAGCGTCGCGGACAGTCCAACCCTTCGGGGTTCGCTCTGCATAAACCTCCGCAAGCGTTTAAGCTGGCACAGCACCTGCAGGCCCCGCTCCGACGACATAAACGCGTGCATTTCGTCTATCACCACAAACCGCAGGTCGCCGAATATCCTCACGAGGTCATGCACCCTGTTTATCAGCATGGCCTCCAGCGACTCCGGCGTTATCTGCAGCACGCCGCGCGGATTTTGCAAGTACTTCGTTTTTTTGCTGCGCGGCACGTCGCCGTGCCAATGGCAAAGCGGAATTGAAGTTTCGTTTAACAAATCCGTTAATCTGTAAAACTGATCGTTGATGAGCGCCTTCATGGGCGCGATGTACAGCACGCCCACCGACGCGGGCGGGTCGTCCTCAAGCAGCGTGAGTATCGGCAGAAACGCAGCCTCCGTTTTGCCCGAAGCCGTGCCCGAAGCCAATATCAAATGGCTGTCCGTATCTATTAAAATTTCTATTGCTCTCTCCTGTACGGGACGGAGCGTCTCCCACCGGTTGCGGTAAATGTATTCCTGTATAAACGGCGAAAGCCGCGAGAACGCGCTCACTGGCCGAGCTCCCCGCATTGCCAGCCGTCGATTTTATTTTTTATTCTTTCGAGGTTGAAATAATCTTCGACTACGGCTTTTTTTTGCAGCTCGAACGGCACGAACGCATCAAACTTTGGCGGTTTGTATTCGTAAGCCGCCTTAAGATCCGCGAGGTCGCCGTCTGTTATGTCGCGCACGATGTCGAGCTGCCTGCCGAACAGCTCTTTTAAATCGGACAGCACATCAAAAACCGTCCCGTTGATAATTTTTGCGGTAATAAAATAGGGCGTCCAACCTCCAACGCTTCTCGCGTCGAGGCGGCTGCCCAAATATTTTCGCATCAAATATAAAAGCGTCACGAAATCAACTGTGCCAAACCACGGCAGCACGCAAAGCGTGTAACCGCCGAGGCTCACCATTTCATAGTCCGCAAGCCCCGAATGTCTGCACAAAAATCTCGCTTCGGCGAGGCGCACCTTCGCGTTCGATTGCAAATATTGATACACCGCGTCCGTTTTTAAAACCGCGCGCATTTTTTCGAGCACGCGGTTATCTATTTTCGAGCCGCCGCCCTTCCAATATGTCCGCACCTTTCCGCACACCCTTTCGACGAAAACGATGCGCCGCTTGCTGTCGACCTCCGTCACTTCCCATGTGCGCCCCGCGAGCGTGACGCGCTCGCCGGGCGGCGGCGGATTTTCGATTTTGCCGACCGGACGCGACTCGGCAAACAGCACGTATTCATTTTCTTCGTCCGCAAACACCGCAAGAAATTTATAATTGTTGGTTAGCTTTTCGCCTTCAAGTCCGACGATGAGCCCGCCGTCTTCCATATGCTGCAAGTGACCGTTTTCCACCAGATAAGACAGCAGCGTGTAATAATCTTCTATCGAAATCCCGTTGAACGGTCCCATACTCAAAACCCTGCCTGCCAACGCCTCGGCGGTAATTTCGCCGTAGGCCGAAATGACGCTCATCGTTTGATGGTAAAGCAGACTCAGCGGATACTTTATTTTTAACGGCGATTCGACCCAGCGGTCTTCTATGTACAGTTGCAAAACGCCGATCGCCTGCAACAAACGCCACGGCATTTGCTGCGGAGGCAGCGGCACGCCGGAGGGCTTTTCTTCTTTGCATAAAAACCACATCTCCGCGGGCTGCCCACGTCTGCCCGAACGCCCGAGCCTCTGCAAAAAACTCGAAACCGAATTGGGCGCGTTAAGCTGCAATATCGTTTCCAAATGCCCTATGTCGATACCCATTTCGAGCGTGAGCGTCGCCGCTATTACTGTCGGCCCCGCTCCCGTTTTCATGTCGGACTCCGCTCCCTCGCGCAGAGCCGCGGAAATGCTTCCGTGGTGCACATGGTACACATCCGGCATGCCGCGAAGCTCCGCCATCTGCCTTAGCATTGCGATCGCCATTTCCGCGTCGTTGCGCAGGTTAACGAAGATGATGCATTTTTTGTGCAGGCTGTGGTCGTACAGGTATTCCCAAAAGGCGGCCGCGCGGCTGTAGGTTTCGGTTTCGACCATAGGCGGCGCGCCGGCCGGCGGCGCGCCGTAAACCTCCGATGCGTGCTCCGCGCCCGCTTTTAAATACGGCGCGTCTTCCGATTCGTAAAAATGTTCGACCGCGAGGCGGATGTTTTTATGCCCCGACCTTACCGCCGGCACCGCAACCTTTACGCCTGTGCCCGTTGCGAGCCATTCGGATGCGAGCGTGTAGTCCCCGAGCGTCGCGGACAGCCCTATCCGCCTGGGCGCGCTCCGCGTATGCCAACGCAGCCGCTCGAGCTGGCACAGCACCTGCATGCCGCGGTCCGAGCCCATGAAGTTGTGCACTTCGTCGATTATTACAAAACGCAAATCTCCAAACAGCCTTATGAGTTCCCCGCTTTTATTGAGCAGCATGTTTTCAAGCGACTCCGGAGTTATCTGCAGCACGCCGCCCGGATTGTTGAGCATCTTTTTTTTATGCGAAGGCGGCACGTCGCCGTGCCAATACCAAACCGGGACGTCCGCTTCTTTGAGCAAGTCGTTGAGCCGTATAAACTGGTCGTTAATCAACGCTTTTATAGGCGCGATGTAAAGAACAGCCACGGATTGCGGAGGGTCGTTCGTTATCTCTGTCAAAACGGGTAAAAAAGCGGCTTCGGTTTTTCCCGAAGCCGTGCCTGAAGCCAGCAGCAGATGCATATCGGAATCGAAAATTACCTTGCATGCCTCAACCTGGATCTCGCGCAGCTCGTCCCAGCCGTGCGAATATACATACTCTTGTATGAACGGCGATAGCCGCCCGAACACGCCGCTCACAGGTTGTATTCGACGGCTTCGCCGCCGTCCGCTTCATCCGGCTGCTCCGTCACCTTCTTTAAAATATCGCCGCCTATAAGCTCCTCGAAATTTTCGCCCGGGTTTTGGAAAAGCACGTTTAATATACTCGTGAAGTCGCGCAGTACCTCGCGCGGCGTGAGCAGCTCGTCCGCGCCCAAACGGTTTGCCACCAACTGCATAAACGCGATAAGCTCCGCCTCGCCCAGCTTCTGTTCGCAGCCGTTGTGATAAGCGTGCAGCTGCGCTACGCGCTGCAGAAGCACGAACATTTCTTCGTGCGTCAGCTTTTCCAAATATATGAGAGGGCCCTGCATGTCAACGCGGCCGCCTTTTATAAAACGGCTTCCGGCAAGCCTCGTGCGCAGCGCTTCGTAGCTGAACAGTCCGCGGCGCATGTCTTCCACGAACTGCGGCGTGCCGCACATGTATACGCCCAAACCCGAAGCCTTCCCCTGCATGGCGTCGTTGAACATGTTGAGAAGCTTTTCGTAATTGTTGTTGCGCGAAACCGTGTTGGAAATTTTATACAGATTGACGCCTTCGTCGAGCAGGACGATCAAACCTTTGCAGCCAAGTATCCTGATAAACGCGGACAGTAGCTTTATATAGTCGAACCATGAATCGTCCGTGACGATGCTTCTGACTCCGAGCGCCGCAACCGCTTCAGACTTTACCGCGTACTCGCCCCGCAGCCACTTCATCGCGGAGCTTTTTAAATTGTCGTCGTTTAGATTAAAGCCGCGCCAATACGCCTGCAGAACCTTAGAAAAATCGTAGCCGTGCACGAACCCTTCGGTTTGCGAAATATCGAGCATAATCTTTTTTTCGACAAGCGGCGGCAGCTCGGCTTCGTCCGCTCCGCCTGCAAGCAGCGAAACCCTTATATTATCTATCCATTTTTCAAGCAGCGCGGTAAGCGCGCCGCCGTCCGGCCTCACCTTGGACGACATTGTGCGCAGCAGCTCGCGGTATGTCGCGAGCCCGCCGTTGTTTCCGCCTATCAGCTTGCGCTCCGGAGAAAGGTCCGCGTCCGCGACTATATAGCCGCGGTCCGTCGCGTACTGGCGGATTATCTGCAATAAAAAACTCTTGCCGCTTCCGTAGCGCCCTACGATAAAACGGAACACCGATCCGCCCTCGCCTATGTTATCTAAATCCGCCAGCAGCGTTTCGATCTCGCGCTTGCGTCCCACTGCTATATGCTCGATGCCGAGGCGCGGCGTAACTCCGGCCGTAATCGAATTGAGCAGAGCGGCCGTGATCCTTTTTGGTATTTTCATTTCAATTGTATCGGGCATGATTGTCAGCTCGGTTCTTGAATATCCATTTATTTTTAATTTATGTAAAGGCGAAAACTTTTGGGAACTTTTATTTTATCGACTCCATCAATTGGTTGAGTCTTTGCTTCATAATTTCCAAGTGGCATTCGACGGTTCTTTTTCCGAGTTCTTTTGACGCATACAGCCTCGGATCATTTCCGCTCACCGCGAGCGGCCATTCGTTCAAATCTTTCGGCAGAAGGGTCATGTCAACAAGATCTTCGAAATAATGCAGCATCACCGAGGTTTCGCTCACGGCCGCATGGTCCGCCATAAACAGCAGCTCCGGGTCGGGATTTTCGTGCCAGCAGTTGATAAATTTTATTCCGTATTTTTCTTCCATTTTATCTTTCAGGTTGTAAAAGCCCGCGTTTGACGGCCCGTGCCCGAAAGCGCAAAGCGCTTTAAAGCCCGTGCGGACGCACAGTTTCGCAATGTTCTCAATTATTTCCGCGAACAGCTCGTCGCTTATGCGGTAAAGGCTGCCCGGCAGTATCTGCCCGCACGGTATGTCGCTGCCGTGAAGCTCCGCGCCGTCCACTACCTTAGCCTGCGCCGTGCCCAAAAAAAGCATCGGCAGCACCACGCCGCCAACGCTTTCCGCAAGCTCCGTAAAAAATGCGTCCGCCTGCATTCCGTCCGCGCCGAGCGGCAAATGATAGCTGTGGTATTCAAGCGTGCCGAGCGGCAGATACGCCAAAGGGCAGTCCGCTATGCGTTCCGCCAATTCGTGCGGCTTTAAATGTATAAAATGCACATTCGGTTTCATGTCAGCCCTTCTTTCCCAATATAAAAGCTCTTTTATTTATTTCGAGAGACTGTTTGGGTACGACCGCGTCTATCGCCCGCTGCCATTTTTCGTCGTCAGGGCAAAAAAATGTTGAAGCGCGTCCGATCATCGCTATGTTGACCGCCCTGCTCGAACCGGCTTCCAGCGCCGCCGCCAGAGCGTCGAACGCTTCGACGCGCGCGCCCGCGAGCTTCATTTGCCCGACGAGATCCTCCGGGTATGCTGCCGCGCCGGTTATCACAGGCATCGGCGAAATGCGCTGCGTGTTGGTCACCATCAAACCGTCAGGCGCGAGGTAGTTTAGCCAGCGCGCGGCTTCGAGCAACTCGAACGAAACGACCATGTCCGCTCCGCCCCTGTCAATGATCGGAGAATAAACCTTGTCGCCGTAACGGACATAGCTGACGACGCTCCCGCCGCGCTGGCTCATGCCGTGCACTTCCGAAACTTTTACGTCGAAGCCCTCGTCCATAAGCAAGCGGCTTACCAAACGGGACGCGAGCAGGCTGCCCTGTCCGCCGACGCCCACGATCATCACATTTTTCGTTTTCATGCGTCAGCCTCCGCCCTGTTGTTTTTAAACGCCTCGAATTTGCAAAGCTGCGTGCAAACTTCGCACCCGACGCACAGCGTGGCGTCAAGTTTAATTTTTTTGCCCGCCGAAGTAAGCGCGGGGCAGCCTATCTTCATGCACATCATGCATCCCCTGCACTTGTCTTCGTCGATAAAAAGCGGCGGGTTGTTCTTTACTTTTTTTAGCAGCGCGCACGGCCTGCGCGCAATGATAACGGACGGCTCTTTAGCGGCAGTCTCTTCTTTTATTGCCGTTTCGCACGCGGCCAAGTCGTACGGGTCTGTGACCCGCACACGTTTAATGCCGAGCGAACGGCAGAGCGCTTCGAGATCGATTTTGCCTGCGGGTTCGCCCCATATGTTAATTCCCGTGCTTGGGTTTTCTTGGTGCCCGGTCATGCCGGTGGTGGAGTTGTCTAAAATTATTACCGTCGAGTCTCCGCCGTTGTACGCGATGTCTATCAGCCCCGTAACCCCGGAGTGTATGAACGTGGAGTCGCCTATCACGCAGACGCAGTTTTTTGCCGCCTCGTTCCCTTCGGCGTGCATAAAGCCGTGCAGTCCGCTTACGGATGTGCCCATGCAGAGAGACGTGTCCATTGATCTGTGCGGCGCGCCTGCGCCGAGCGTATAGCAGCCGATGTCGCCGAAAACGGTTGTCCCCAGTTTCGCGAGCGTATAAAAAACACCTCTGTGCGAACAGCCCGCGCACATGACGGGCGGCCTCACGGGCAGCGCCGCGTCAAACTCCGGGCCTTCCGCAAACGGATAGCCGAGCGCCTTTGCGACAATATTCGGCGTAAACTCGCCGCATATGGGCAGCATGTCTTTGCCGGAGCATTTTATCCCGAGGCTTTTAACGTGATTTTCTATAAACGGGTCGAGCTCCTCGACAACAATCAATTTTTTTACCTTCGATGCGAATTCGCATATCATCCGGTCCGGCATCGGATAAATGATGCCGAGTTTTAAAACGGAAACGTCCACGCCGCAAATTTCTTTTACGTAGCAGTACGAGGTTCCGGCGCAAATGATTCCGACGTCCGTCCCGCCCCATTCGATTCTGTTGAGCGGCGAAATTTCGGCGAGCGCCGCAAGTTTTTGCGTGCGCTCTTCAACAATCGGGTGCCGAAAAACCGCCGTGGACGGCATCATCACATTCTTGCCGATATTTTTTTCGTAGGGCTTGATCGGCGGCAGCACTCGCTCCCCGGCGTCGATAACGCTCTGCGAATGTGAAATGCGCGTGCAGAGCCTGACAAGAACCGGCGTGTCATATTCTTCGGACAATTCGTAAGCATATTTTGTGTACAGATAGCACTCGCTTGAATCGGACGGCTCGAGCATAGGCACCTTCGACGATACGGCGTAATGACGCGAGTCCTGCTCGTTCTGCGACGAATGCATGCCCGGGTCGTCCGCGACCGCCACTACGACGCCCGCGTTGACGCCCGTGTACGACATAGTAAACAGCGGGTCGGCCGCGACGTTCAAGCCGACGTGCTTCATGCCGGAAAAAGCACGGCGCCCGCCGAGCGACGCTCCCCATGCGGCCTCGAGCGAAACTTTTTCGTTCGGCGCCCATTCGCAGTACACGCCTTCATATTTGGCGATAGCCGCCGTAATTTCTGTTGACGGCGTGCCCGGATAACTGGACGCGAAGCAGACCCCGGCGTCGTAGAGCCCCCGCGCAACCGCCTCGTTGCCAAGCATAATCATCTTCATATTCAAATCACGCTTTCTTTATGAATAAACTTATAACCGCGCCAGCAATCGCAAAGCAGGATAAAATCGCAAACGGCGTAAAAAAAGTGCCGCTCGAGTTGTACAGCGCGCCTGCAAGCGGCGCGACGAAAGGAGCGGGCACCAAAATTAAATTCAATATGCTAAAATTTTGCGCGAAATTTTTCGGCCCGTAAAAACGCTGCGAAAAAATCGCGCCCATCGTCGGGGCGAACCCGTAAGAAAAATAACAGAGCATCAGGCCGATGACGCCTACGGGCAACGAATTAAACGCGATGCCCGCCAAAATAGCGGCGGGCGCGGACAACGCCACCGAACTGATAAACAATTGCGTCCTGCGGACGGTGAGCCTGTCAAAAAGCGCGCCGAGCGTGAGCCTTCCCAAGCCGTTGCAAATCGAAACCGCGCCGATTATCCCCGCGGGCGACTCGATAAAAAACTCCGTTTGAAGTATGGGCCGCGCAAATGCGATCGCCGCCGAACCCACGGCCGCAATCAATGTGATCTGCGCGAACAGCAGATAAAACGACGGGCGGCGCAGCATTTCTTTCGGCGAAAAATTTATTATTTCGTGCGCGGCTAATTTTTTTTTGCTTTTCGCTTCGGGAAAAACCGTGCCCTCGGGCGGCGGCTTGACGATGACGGAAGCGGCTATAAATATCGCGCCGAGCACGGCCGCGAGCACCGTGTAAACCATGCGCCAGCCATCTTCCGACGCGCTTATAAATTTATCCGCTATTCCGCCGATAACAAGCGTGGTCAGCCCGAAGCCCATCAGCATAATCCCGGACGAAAGCCCCGGCTTGTCGGGGAACCACGCGTTGGTAAGCCCGATGATCGTCATGTATACTAAGCCGATGCCGGTGCCCGACATAATCCCGTATGCCAAATAAAGTTTCCATACCGCGTCGCCGGGCTCGAGCCTCGAAGTCAAAAAAAATCCGGCGGACAAAAGCACCGCCGCCGCTATAAAACGGAAACGCGGGGTGGTCAGATTCGTAAGCCTGCCCGACGCGAAACAGCCGAGGCAAAAAAACATTATTGTGAGCGTGTAGTTCCAACCGAGCTGCGCCTCGTCCCAGCCGAAATTTTCGGCGAACGGCTTGTTCAAAATCGTCCACACATAAATTATTCCCGCAAAAATCAAAACGCATACGGCAAACGCAAGCCGCAGCTTACGTTCGGTTTGATTAACCGCCAAAAAAATCCCCGCCTTCGTGAGCTTGCGGAAGTATAATACAAAGATGCTTTGTATACAAACAGCCAACATAAAGCTGCGCCTAACAAACGAAGGAAGGGGTTTTTTATGCCTGCGCACGCCGAAACAACCTCCCGCGAGCGCGTGCTTGCCGCTCTCGCTCACCGCGAGGCGGACCGCGCGCCGATAACTCTCGGCCACGGTGTCAACGCGCCCGCCAAAGATCAACTGCGGAAATATTTGAACCATAAAACATTTGCCGAAACCGACGCATGGCTTTCAAGCTTTACGGACATTCGGTACGTCGCGCCGCGCTACTGCGGGCCGGCAGACAAATTCGACGCGCGGCCGGACGGATCACGCACAGACATTTGGGGCGTGCCGCGCAAACCCGTCGAATATACGAGAGGCGGCGTCTATTACGAGATAAGCGAAAATCCGCTCGCTTGCGCGACCGACGCCTCGCAGCTTTTCGATTATCTTTGGCCGCAGGCTGATTGGTTTGACACATCGGATTTTGACGAGCAAATAAAAAAAATCAACGGCGGAAAAAATACCTACGCGCTGATGTGCGGGACATACATGATCTTCGAGCACGCATGGTATCTGCGCGGCTTCGAGCGTTTTTTTTCCGACATGATAGAAAACGAAGACATAGCGTGGACAATTATGGAAAGGGTGACGGATTATTTCGTCATGTTTTTCCGCAAGGTGCTGGAGGCAGGGCGCGGGCGTTTCGACATACTGTTCGGCGGCGACGACATCGGCGGGCAGCACGGGCTCCTGATGTCGCCGTCAATGTGGGACAGGATGGTCAAGCCGCACCACAAGCGTTTGATAGACGCGGTCAAGCCCTACGGAGTCAAGGTGATGTACCATACGGACGGCTCGGTGGCGGAAGCCGTGCCGGGTCTTATCGACATGGGCGTGGATATTTTGGAAGCATTGCAGTTTGACGCAAAGGGAATGGACCCGAAAATTTTGAAAGATTTATACGGCGACAGGCTATGCTTCCACGGAGGCGTCAGCGTGCAGAGCACGCTGCCGTTCGGCACGCGCGAAGACGTCGTCAGCGAAGTAAAAGACCGCCTTCGCGTGCTCGGCAAAGGCGGCGGCTACATATGCGCGCCGTCGCACGCAATACAGGCGGGCACGCCGCCGGAAAATATCGAGGCGTTTCTAACAACGGCGATTAATTACCAATCAAACCATTAAGAACTATGTGAGTAATTTGACAATTATTTTCCGGTCAAACGGGCAAAAAAAAACACGGGGCGTCCCCGTGTTTTTTTGTTCGTTATTTTTAAGCGACTTCCGCAATTTTTGCGAAGAACTCTTCTTTCGTGTCGCACACTACGAATTCGCCGTTAAGGAATCCGTAAAACTTGCCCTGCAGCTCCGGATTGCCGCCCAAACAGCGTCCAATGCATCCGGTGGTGTAGTCCTTGCTCTTTACCTTGCCCTTCAATTCGGCAACGTCAAAGCCCGAACACTTTTTGCAAACCTTTACCTTTTTCGGCTCCGCCATAAATGGCCTCCTTTAAGTTTGTAACGATCTCATCGAACGTTTCTTCGCTATTTTAAACTGTGCGAAAAAATTTGCAACAATATTTTTTTATGCGGCATAATTTTTTTTACTGCGAGCTTGATTATTTTTCCGGGCGCGGCAAATTTGCCGAACGAATACTTTTCGCCGCGGAACACAAGCGTTTGCTCGGCAATATAGCCCGAGGCGTAAGCCGCGTGCGGCATTTTCGCACCGCATTCCGCAAAAACAGAACCGTCGCCGCAAAAAAAAATATTTTCCTCCGGCATTCCCGCACCGAACGAATAAAACCTTGTCCCCGCAAAAAAAAGCCCGCCGTCCGCGACGCCGTAAACGTCGGCAACCGGGCTTCTGTTAACCGAATGGAAATATTCGACGAAAAAAATTTCGCCGTCGTATATTTCGTCGAGCCAAATTATTTTTCCGCTCGCCGCATCCGAAACCGTCAAATAAATTTTTTCCGGGTAAACGGAAATAAAAATAAGAAAAGCTGCCGCAATAAAAATTACGGCAGCCGCGATCTTTTTTTTTATGGGAGTACTCCGATCTCTTTAAAATATTTTTCGGCGCCAGGATGCATCGGGATGCTTATCCCCTGCACGGCGTACTCCGAATTTATGTATGTCCCTTTTATGTGCGCTACAGAAATGGCGTTTTTGTTTTCGATTATGGTCTTGACTATGTCGTAAGCGCATTTGTCGCTTATTGCCGGGCTTGCCACGAGCGTTGCGAGCACCGCCACGGTATATACCGGCTCATATAAAAACGGATAGTTATCGTGCGTGATGGTGGCTTTCGTGTAATACGGATACCTTGATATCAATCCGTTTATTACGCTCTCGCTCAAACCTATTATACGCAGCGGCACCGCGTCGTTGGTTTCGCGCAGCAGTGTGTTTGGCGCGCCCGCCGTCATAAAAAAAGCGTCGATCGAACCGTCCGCGAGCGCCGCGACCGAAGAAGCAAAGCCAAGGTTCTCCTGGTAGATATCGTTAACCGTAAGGCCGTATGCCGCTATAATTTGTATTGCGTTCGCTTCCACTCCGGAGCCGGAATCTCCTATCGAAACTCGTTTGCCTTTGAGGTCCGCCCCGCTTACGATATCCGAATCTGCGGCCACGACCAAGTGGCACACCTCCGGGTATAAAGACATCAATACGCAAATGTTTTTTATCGCTTCGCCGTTCCACGAATGGGTCGCATTGTACGCATAGTCCGTGACGTCGTTTTGCGCGATCGCAATGTGCGCGGCTCCGCTGTCAATCATTCTGATATTTTCTACCGACGCTCCGGTCGCCGCAACTTCAATCGTTATATACTCGTTAACGTCCGATATTTTTTGCGCAAGTATGGTTCCGTACGGAAAATATGTGCCGCCCGTGCCGCCTGTCGCGAATATGAACGACACGTCGTTTTTTTTGCCGCATGATGTTAAGCAGGCCGGGATCAATACTGCCGCCGCCAAACATATAAACAATTTTTTTATCCGCATCGCTGTCCTCCAAGCTTAAGGCGGTATAATTTTGATAATGGCAAGAAGCCGCCCATGCCGGGCGGCTTCTCATTTTGCTTGCAATTATCCTTCTTTTACCGCGTCGACCGGGCACACGCCGGCGCACGCGCCGCAATCGACGCATTCGTCCGCGTTGACCACATAAATTTTTTCGCCCTGCGAAATGCAGGATGTGGGGCATTCGGCTTCGCACGCGCCGCAATTGATGCACTCGTCGTTGATTACATACGCCACGATTTAAACCTCCAACGGATTTTATTTTGGCTGCATTTTATACCATTAATTTTTGTAAAGCAACTTGCTGTGTTATACTGCCCGTATATGCTCGTCAAGAAAGGATGATGCCGATGCGGCGCATAACGGCGTTTATAATCGCCGCCGCAATATTTTTATCTCCGCTTGTTTTGTCGGCGGAAGAAACGGACGGACGCGAAACATTTAACGTAACCGTGCGAACGGAAGCGCAAAACGGATCGTTGGGCGGCGCTGCGGTTCAAGCGGAAAACGCTTTTGAAGCCGTCAGCGGATGGAGCGCTCTAACAGGATATGCGGTTGAGTTTGCAGAAGACGGTTCCGTTTTAACGGTGGGCGGCCAAGGCGGCGCAAACGGAGACAGCTCTCTATGCGTTTGGATTTGCTATATACAACGCGGCGCACAAATAATAAAAACCAATGATTTATCGCTCTTCGTACTCGAAGAAAATGACGAAGTTATTTTATTTTTCGGCTCGCCAATCGAAACCGCAATACTCACAGACTTTTCGTGCGAAGCGACGCCGCTCGGCCTGCAGTTTTTCACGGGCGTCACGCATACCGGCTGGGCGCTCGAAGACGAAACGTGGGTGGAGCAAAAAACAACGGAGCCCGTGAGCGGCGTGACGATACGCATAGCGCTCCCTAACGGATATTCGGTGGCGGTCTTGACAGACGAAAACGGTACCGCGTTTGCAGAAATTTCCGCCAAGGGTTATGTCAAATATTTTGCCGAAGGCCCGCGTGAAGACGGCCCTCCTGTTATTGCCAGAACGTCGGAGCGCTCGATTTTTTTCGGCGCGGCGCAAGACTCGCAGGTTGACGGTTTCGTCACGCGGGCGCAAGCGCTCGTTTTTTGGATTGAAGCGCTAGGTCTTCAAAAAAACGAAACAGAATTTTTTTTCACGGACGTCGATCCGGAAGCGGATTATTTTGCGGCGGTAGAAACCGCGGCGAGCATCGGCCTCGTGGCAGGCTACGGCGACGGAACCTTCCGCCCGGAGAGGCGCATCACGCTCCTCGAACTCTGCGTTATCATGACAAAACTTTTTCATGTCGTCGCGCCGGCTGACGCGGCAGTTGAAGACGTGCCCGCATGGGGCGTGCATTTCGCATCGGCCGCTGTTCACGCGGGCTGGCTCGGCGAAGACGCGGACTGGAACGGATATGTCAGCGCCAATTTGTTCGACAGTTTGGCTATGGTCGTTATGAACGGCAAATAATTGCATATACGGAGGGGAACATGTATGGACATCAAAATCGGTAGATTGGCGTTTACCTGCTTATTGGCCGCGCTTGTTTCGGTTTTTTTCTTTTCGTCATGCAATCGGAAAGAATACGAGATCCGCATAGGCAGCAAAGATTTTACCGAAAGCATTGTCGTCGCAGAAATTTACGCGCAGGCGCTCGAAGCCGCGGGCCTCAAAGTTTTGCGCGTACCCGCCATGCCGAGCGACAGCATCCACGACGCGATCGTCAGCGGTGAAATCGACCTGTATCCCGAGTACACGGGCACCGGCCTGCTGTCCGTGCTGCAGCTCGATTTGCTTACGGTTCCGCTTGAAGTCTACGAATTGGTCAAGCGCGAATACGATGCGCGTTTCGACATCGCTTGGCTCGATTTTTCTACCGCCAACGACGGGCAGGGTTTGGTCATACGCACGCAGGTCGCGGAAAAATACGGCATCCGCACTATTTCAGATTTA
>WRDG01000034.1 GCA_009783525.1 Defluviitaleaceae bacterium
GCCGCAATGCGCGCAACCGTGCTTTTGCCCGAACCGGACGGCCCGTCTATCGAAATTGAAAAAAAATCCTTTTTTTTCATGTCTGCGCCTTTCCGGCCAAATAACCGGTGCTGAAAGCGATTTGCATATTATATCCGCCGGTCATTGCGTCGGTGTCGATCACTTCACCGGCGAAATACAAACCTTTTTTTATTTTCGATGCCATCGTACGCGGATCAATTTCGTTGACGCATACGCCGCCCGCGGTAATCACGGCTTCGTCGAAACCCGCCGTGCCCGAAACGGCAACCGTGAGATTTTTGACCGTGTGCAGCAAGCCGGCCCGTTCAATGCGCGTAACATCGCACGCCCGTTTTTCCTGCGGAATGCCTGAGAGTTTGGCGACAACAGGCGAGAGGCTCTTGGGTAAAAGATCGTCCAGCATGTTGACAATTTTTTTGTTCATATTTTTATTCAGATCCCGTTGCAGACGTTCATCTAATTTTTCGGAAGATAGCGCGGGCTTTAGGTCGATCGTTATTTTCGGTTGTTTTTCAATATTTTTTGAAAGGTAAACACTCGCGGCGAGCCCGAGCGGGCCCGATATTCCTTCATGTGTAAAAAGCATGTCGCCGCGTCCGTAATAAACCGTCGAAAAATTTTTACCGTCCAAAATTTCCGCTTTAAGCGAAACATTTTTTAGCGTAAGGCCAGCGAGAGGTTCGATCCATTCTTCGTTTGAAACAAGCGGCACAAGGGATGGGAAAAGCGGCGCAACCGAATGGCCGGCTTTTTTTGCGAAGCGGTAGCCGTCTCCGCTTGAACCGGTGGACGGGTACGACAACCCGCCCGTAGCAATTATGACCGAGTCTGCTTCGTATAAAAAACCGTTGGCGCGAACCCCGCAAATTTTACCGTTTTTTTCTTCCAGTTTTTGCGCCGCGCAGTTAAAAATTATTTTGACGCTGCGGCTGCGCAAATAACTCTCGAGAGTTTTTGTGACGTCGGATGCGTGTCCGGACGCCGGGAAAACGCGCCTGCCGCGTTCCGTAACAAGCGCAAGGCCGTTTTTTTCGAAAAAATTAATAAGCGCGTCGCTTCCGAAAACATTAACGGCGCTGTATAAAAATTTGGGATTGGTATTTACATTGCTTAGAATCACATCGGGTTCTGAAGCGTTCGTTAGGTTGCATCGCCCTTTGCCGGTGATGTAAATTTTTTTACCGAGCTTTTCGTTTTTTTCAAGCAATGTGACTTCGCAGCCTCCGCTTGCCGCCGTGCCCGCCGCCATCATTCCCGCGGGCCCGCCTCCAACTACCAAAACTTTTTTTTTCAGCGGTTCGAACCTCCGTAAAAACATGATGCATACGTTATCATCACTGTACAGATTTTACAAATAAAATAATTAAAACTAATTATTGCCACTGCTTGCAATATTTTGTTTTTATTGCGTGGCAAATGATATATGTTATAATGCTTTTGTTTGTAAAAAAAGGACGGATGCCAACGCATGGCGTTCCGCCCCGCTCTGCGGCCTTATGGGGGTGTAATGGTTTCGACGGGGGTTTTGACAGCACGGACAGCCATCCGCAGCCGGCAGCTGCGTTAAAATGCCGAACCTTAATTAAGAAACGACAATAACCAATTAGCTTTCGCCGCTTAAAATAAGCGGCCGTCGGCCGGAGTTCGCTCACAGACTCCGTAAACCGGCGTCGACTATGTGAGGCACTTTCCCGCTTAAGCTTTGCGGCGGGAAAAGAACCCATGAAGCTACTGAAACGGCCCGCCTGCCTGTTTGCGTGCCGCAGAGGGAATGTTTAATAACAGGCTATGATGGTAGACGGCTGTGTCGATAGGCTTTCGGACGGGGGTTCGACTCCCCCCACCTCCATAAACAATTCCTCGTAAAGAAGATCCGTATCATTTTTTTACGCAGGCAACCGCAAAAATGTATCGGAACAAATCCGGTTTTTTTTCGTAAAAAAAGAAGAGGCGTTAATTTTTACAATCAACGCCAAACCAAAAATTATCCCTGCATTCAAGGAGGATGTCTATGGTCACTATAGTTGGCCTTATCGTCGGTTTCGGGTCGATAATCGCAGCCATGTTTTTAAAACACATTCCGTTCGGCGTAATGAACAACCCCGCCGCTATCGTAGTTATACTTGTCGGTACGGTGGCAACAATCCTTAACTCGTTTACGGGAAAAGAATTGAAAAACATAGGCAAGCTGTTCGGAAAGCTATTTGCTTCACCAAAGCAAGGCGCGGAAAAACAAATCATCGACGAAATGACGAACTACGCCGCTATAGCGCGTAAGGAAGGGTTCCTCGCATTAGAACCGAAAATCGACGAAATATCCGATCCCTTCATGAAAAAGGGGTTGAAAATGATCGTGGACGGTTCTGACGGCGAGTACATACAGGACCTTATGTTCATGGAAATCGAAAAGATGAGCGAGCGGCATAATCTAAATGCCAGCATGTTTTCATCGGCGGGCACATATGCTCCGACACTCGGCGTTTTGGGCGCGGTTTTCGGTTTGATTGCCGCAATGACTCATATCGACGACACGGGAGCGATGGCGGAGGCGATCGCGGCTGCTTTCATAGCTACGATACTCGGTATTTTTACGGGATATGTTTTATGGAACCCGTTTGCGACAAAACTCCGTACAATGAGCAAGCATGAAGAAGCTGAAAAAACATTGGTCGTCGAAGGAATATTATCAATACAGCGCGGCGACCCGCCGATAAAAATCAAAGAAAAACTGCTGTCAATGCTGCCGCCCAAACTCCAAGAAGAGCTGTTGAAGGAGGACAAAGGAAGTGTCGCGTAAAAAAGGCGGACATTCTGAAGAGCATATTAACGAATCGTGGCTGCTGCCATATTCTGACCTCATGACGCTGCTGCTCGCCGTTTTCATTGTTTTGTTTGCAGTAAGCACAATCAACCAAACCAAAGCGGCAAACATTGCGGAGTCGTTCGGGTCTGCGTTCGGAATGTTCCGAAGCGGATCCGGCGTGTTAAGCGGAGGAGAAGGCGTTTTGGAAGTTATTACGCCTATGTATGACAGTTTCAGCGACCAGGTACTCCGCGCAAGGTTGGATGCGGCCATGCAGCCGCAAGCAGACGGCGAAATAATTATTGTCGACCAAGAGCTTATTGATTTACAGGAAACTATGGCGGAATTGCAAGAATTTTTTGAAGAAGCGGGAATGGACAGCCGCGTGACAATGTATATAGACGAGCGGGGTCTTGTCATTAGCTTGGCGGATTCGGTGCTTTTTGATCCGGGCAGAGCAGACATACGCCATAACATTCAAGAGATGCTTATTGAAATCGCTTCTGTTATTGACAAATTGCCAAACATAATAAGGGTTGAAGGGCACACGGACAACGTGCCGATACACAACGATATTTTTCCCTCTAACTGGGAATTGTCTTCCGCGCGCGCGGCGCGTGTCGTAAGGCTGTTTATTACTGCCGGCGTCGATCCCGAAAAGCTTACAATTTCAGGCTACGGCGAATTTCGTCCTGTAGCCGAAAATGAAACGTCGGTGGGGCGCGCTCTAAACAGGCGGGTCGACATAATTGTGCTGAGCTCGAAGTACGATTCGCTTGAGAGGCAGTCACAGACGCTCGCCGAAATCGAAGCCGAGCAATGATCAAAAATTTTTTATTCAGGATATTCTGCGGATTTTTTTTGGGATTAAGTATTTTTGCGCCGGGTTTTTCCGGCAGCGTGGTCGCGATAATCATGGGTATATATAAAGACCTACTCGATATTGCGTCCAACCCGTTAAAAAATTTAAAAAAGAATATCCTTTTTTTATTACCTTTAATAATCGGAGCCGGCGTAAGCGCGGTTCCTTTTGTTTTTGGATTTAAATACCTTTTCGATACATACGAAAAAGCGACTTACTTAATGTTTGTCGGATTGATTGCTGGAAACCTTCCTGTGATATTCGGTTCGGTGAAAAAGTCGGGCTATAAACAAAAATATTTATTCGGCGGCATTGGCGCATTCGTATTTGCGCTGTTCGTAAGCGTCGCGGCGATTAGCGGAATGCAGGCGGCGGCCCAAACGGACGGTTTCGGCATCGGCCTGCCGATGCTTTCGCTCGGCGGACTTGCGGCCGGAATTGCCGCGCCTGTGCCGGGCATGAGCTTGTCTACGGTTCTTATATTGATGGGTGTGTATTACCCGTTAATTTTCGCTGCAGAAAGCATTATGAGGATGAGCTTCGATTATTTGCCGCACTTTTTTTTATTTTTATTGTGCGTCGCAGCCGGGATTGTTTTGGCTTCGCGCGGAATCAAAACGATTTTTGAAAAATATCCGGGCTTTGCCAATACGACCGTGCTTGGATTTATGGCGGGGTCGCTCGCCGGGATACTTATACAGGCGCATAATTTAAACGACCCTAATTTTACATGGTTTTCCGGCATCGCAATGCTTGTCGCCGGTCTTGCAGTTTCGGCTGTTTTTGTTTTTGTCGGAGCAAAATTAAACGCGGGGAATGACAGGGATGACTGATGATTTTTTTTCAGCGAAAATGTTTCCGCTTTATCCTTGGGCGAGAGACTGGAGCAGGTACTATGTCTACCAATGGCATTTGACCGATCACGGCGAGTTTAACTCTGAGGCCGGAGGCGGAATAAATAAAATGGGCTATTGTTTCGGCCCTCCTGACGTAAAAAAAACCTTGGCCCAAATAAAAGCGATTGACAATGTGACGCGCGGCATGCCGAAGGTGATTATTTTATGCGGCTGGCAACGGTATGTGTACGGGCAAAAACATCCGCTCGAATATAAAATTGCGACTTGGGACTGCATGTTCCCGTCGTTTGTTTCGACCAGCGAAGAATTTTGCATGCAGGGCTTGGCCGATCCGCTTGGCTGCGATTCCGCAACCGATCCGAACGCGGCGATACGCTGGCTTATGGAAGAAGCGAAGCGGCACAACACGCTGGTCACATTCCATGTAAATTTTCAATCGTGCGGAAAAGACAGCCCGCTGTACCAAACATACATGGACAGCGGCGTTTTGATAAAACGTGACGGAAAAGTGTGGTCGTGGTATTCGCATGTTGACGGCGGCCTCGTAAATCTACGGGAAGAATTCGACAGGGGGCTGTTTCAAAAACGCATCGGACAGCTTTTCGATACATTCCCCGCAATAAAAGAAACGAAGCTGCTGCACGTTGATTACAACACCGCCGAAACAGGCGACGGTTATTCTGCGGAAGACAATGTTGCCGCAATGCGCCGCGACATAATCTACATCCGCGAGCAATACGGAGTGGACGTGAGCTGCGAGCTGGGCGCGACGGCGCGTCCGTGCTTCGACTACGGCTTTCAGTGTCTCTCTCTTTCTTTACGCGACGACATGGGCGAGCAGCCTCACAATCCCATGGAAGTGCCGGCGTATATTTATCACGCGGTGCAAACGGAAGAATCCGGAAAGGCTGCGGGCTCGCTCCGTTATTCAAATCGGACGCTGCTGTTCGGATCGTCCATGCAGGGTGAGTTCGGCACGAATTTTACGGGATCAACGGGGCTTTGCAATTGGGAATGGTACCGCCGAACGGATTTTCCCGAGCAGGGATATGAAGATCATATTCAAATAGATTTTAATAACTCGTCGTTTAAATCTAACAATTTGTTCCGAGATTTTGCGTATTCGACGCTGTCGCGGCACTACCTGAACCGATTGGCGCGTATTGAATCCGATTGCAGTTCGTACGCTTTTTTTTCGGACGGCGTGGTCAGCCGCATAGACGACGGCAAAATTATTATAGAAAAGAACGGTTCCCCGCTGCGAGTCGGCGGGGATATTTTTATCCCCGCAATGTGGAAACGGAGCCGTGAAATTATTGCGTTCAGTGACGAAGGATACGAACGGAAAAAATGGACGCTGCCGGAAAATTGGAATGACGTCGAGGCGGCAGATATATATGACAATTTTTTGGAAGGTTTGAGCATAAAAAAAAGAAACGTTCCGATTGAAAACGGCGAGCTCGAACTGTCGCTTAGCGCATTCGAAGGCGTTGTCGTCGTGCCGTACGGGCAGGATCCGAATATTAATGAAAAACCCGCCGCATTGTCCGGCTCAGCTTTTTTTACGGGACTAACCATGAACACGGGAAATAAAACTGCCGATAAAGACGCGCTCGGTTTTTATGTTCCGCTTAAAGAAAAAAAATTTCCTAGCGATATTTTTTTCGACGTCATCGGCGGAACCGAGGCGGAAAATATTTGCGGCGGCGAAAAAATTTATTACAGGGCGGCCGCGCCGCATCAAATTGTCGAGATAAAAACCGAAAGCGAAATTATTGTCGAGATTAATTGCTATTGGCCGTTCGGAAATAAGGCGGAGATGATCGCGGAGGCGGTCGACACATTTTCCGGAGAGGGACTCGGGGCTTATGCGGTGCTGCGCGGCAAGGACGTGATTAACGGAGTATGCGCCGCGTTTAAAATAAAAGGGCATGCATACATCCGCGTCACACAGCTGCACGGCGAGCATTACGGCAGCAGCAATCCCAGAGTCAAGGCAGAGCATACGGCTTCGCCGACCGTGCTGACGGGAGTTTTTATTAACAAAAAATATTAATGCGAAAGGCGCGGAAAATACTGCGTGTCAGTTGTAAACCCCGCGGACGGTAAAAATTATGGTCAAGCGTTTTGAAACGGAAGGCGAAAACGCCCGCTACATCTCAGGGCTCTCGGTCTACTGCGAGCATTTGATTGACGGGAGGTTCGTAACGGGGATGCGTTCCGCTTCGGGGCGGCCGTATTATCAGGGAGGCGAAGATTCGCTCGGTAAAAACTGGGCTTCTCGTTTTTGCGGCAATTACCCCATTGAAGCGTTCTCCCTCGAAATCGACGGCATGTCGCTGCACGGCCGTTGGAAATGGGTTTCGTCCAACTCGTTTGACGAAGCGGAAGCAGTTCATTCGGTAATCAAATTGTCAAACGAAATATGCAGGGTCGAAACAGAGGTCCATACAAAAATTGACGAAACCGGTTTTTTTGAAAGATGGCTCGAAATTAAAAACCTGTCGGACAAACCGATGGCGCTTTCGCGGATCGAACCCATGCGCGGCCTGCTTTGGCATGTTAACGACCGCAAAGAACATGCGGGCCGCCGCGCCGCGGGCGACGAGCCCTTCACGCTCACGACTCTGCCGTTCGTCTACTGGGGATACGAGGGTTACACGGACACGCGGGCCGTGTCTCCCGGCACGGTCACGTTCGAAAGTTTTCACGGGCGTTCGGGCTGGGGTGTGCCGTGGTTTTCCGTAAAAAATAATTTAAGCGGCGAAACCGCCGTTTGCCATTTGGAATGGTCGGGCAACTGGGAATACTCGCTTACGAATTTAACCCCGGTCGAGCAGAACGAAATCATGCTGCTGTTCGGAATAGGGCCTAAGGCCCGCGCCCCGCAGCGGATGATCGCCGCAGGCGAAACGGTCGTTTCGCCGAAAGTGCATTTGGGTCTTTTTTACGGCGGCGATTTTTCGGCGGTCAATCAAACGCTTAAGCATGTGCGGAACATTTCGCGCAAGGCGGACGAAAAAAATCTGCTGATAGGCGCGGCGCGGATCGTGGACGGAGAACTCGACTGGCTCGAAAACGAAGTAAAGCTTTCCGCCGAGGCGGGAATGGAATATTTTATGATAGACGCGGGATGGTACGGCAATTGGAACGCAAACTGGTACAACTCCACGGGCGACTGGAACGTTACGCGCTTCGGGAACACACTCGAAACCGCGCGCGAAATAATTCAAAGGCACGGCATGAAATTTTGCCTGTGGATGGAATTGGAAACAATGGGCAGCGGATCCGAACTCAGAAAAAATCATCCTGAATGGGCGCTGCACCGCGACGGTAAACCCGCCGACGGCGAGGGCCGCATACTCGACATGTCGCGCCCGGAAGTTTTCGATTTTGTCTTGAGTGAAACTCTCAACGCGTTCGCGGAACATAAACTTGACGGTTTTAAAGTCGATTACAACACATGCTGCTCCGAGCACGGCGAAAATTTTACCGAAGGTTATATTGAAAATTCGTCGTGGAGGTATGTGGAGGCGCTGTATAAAATTTTCGACCGCATTGCGGAAGAATTTCCCGACGCGGTGCTCGAAAACTGTGCCGGCGGCGGAGGACGCAACGACCTGGGGTTGTTCCGCAGGTTCCACACTTCGTGCATATCAGACTACACAGTGCTGCCGAGGGGCATCAAGCAGGTAAATAATTTATCGATGGCCCTGCCGCCCGAACGCCTGCGGTATTATTACAGGCATTATCCCACGTACCATTCGTACGGCAGTTTCGAAACGCAATTAAATATTTTGATGTTTTGCAATCCGCTGTTCGTCGGTTTCGGCCGCGACGAAAGTTGGAAAAACGCAGACGAAGCCGCCGTCGTTTCAAAATACGTCGGGCTGTTCAAAAAATTTTTCCGTCCGGTAATGATAGGCTGCGAGGTTTTTCATCACACACCGTCGCTTTCGCACGACAACACAGAAAAATGGTGCGCGCTCGAGTTTAGCTCGCCGTGCAGAAGCAAGGGCTACGCCGGTGTTTTTGAATTCCTCGCGGGCAGGGACGAATATATTTTCAAACCCGCGGGAATAAGCCGGCAAAAAAAATACCGCCTGACGTTTTTAAGTACGAACGAATCGTTCGCGTCAGACGGTGCCGATCTTGCGCTGCGCGGCCTTCCGATAATTTTGGACGGCGCGCTGGCTTCAGAAATAATTATGTATGAAGAAACAGACGAAAAATAAATCTATTTTAAAAAATTATTTTATCACCGATACGCTGCCGTTGCTGCTTACGGCGCGGCAGCAGTCGGAATAAACCTCAATAAAATCGTAGCCGCCCCTGATCGCGATGGAACGAGCTTTTTCGAGTCCGCCGGGCAGGGGTTTTCCTTTTTGGTAGTGTTCGACGATTTCGCCGTTTGCGTCCAAAATATGAACCTCGTACGGATTGCCGAGATAACATTTCGAAACGTAACCGAGCAAATAACCGGCGAGCTCCACCTCGGGAAACTCGCTGCGTATTATGTTTATCAGCTCCTGAACTTTTTCACGGTTGTTTGCTTTGCCGCCCGCGTCGAGTTTGGTCATCGCTTCCATGTACGCCTTTGAGCGCGGCCGGCGCAGCAGACGGTCGAGCTTCATCATGCTCTCTTCGTTCGTTTCGGTTTCGTTTTTTGTTTGAGGCTTGGCTGTCGTGCTTAATATGTTTTCCTGCTGTTGAGCTGTCTGCTGCGTTTTAAGCATCGGGCGCGGCATATCAAACCAACACCTTTCTTACTTTCGGGCCGGTCTTTTGCGAAATTTCTTCGCCGCCGATCGGTTTGCCGGACGCGGGGACAGCCCGCTCCTTGCCCCAGTCGCGGATTGATTCGATTTTTTCCGGGCTTGTCTGCGAAAGAGGCACGACATTGTTAAACGTCGATATGATGCCGCTCTCGTTCAATTCGAAATTGTCGTTTGCGACCAAACGATACGCGATCTCCCTTACGGCGGACTCGATGTCCGCCCCTGTGAAGCCGTCTGTAATATCCACGACCTTATCCGCAAAGCCGCCTTCGAATTTTACCTTTAAATATTTTTTTAAGTACATCGCTAAAATTTCGCGCCGTTCTTCCGCGGTGGGAAGGTCAACGAAAAATAATTCGTCGAAGCGCCCGCGTCTTAATAATTCTGACGGAAGCATCGAAACATCGTTAGCCGTCGCTACAACGAAAACCTGTTTTTTACACTCTTGCAGCCAAAACAAAAATTGCCCGACCATGCGCGTCGAAACGCCGCCGTCGCCGCTGCTTCCCGCGCCCGACAATCCTTTTTCGATTTCGTCGATCCACAGCACGCACGGCGAAACGTTTTCGGCGGTTGTGAGGGCGTCCTTCAACTGTTGTTCGGACTGGCCCACATAGCTGCCCTGTACTGTCGCAAAATCAAGCCTGTACAGCGGCAGCTTCCAATTGACCGCGATTGATTTTGCGGAGAGCGACTTTCCGCAGCCCGGCACGCCGACGAGTAAAATGCCTCGCGGCGACTGCAAGCCGCGTTTTTTCATTTCGTCGCGTTTTTCGGGCGTGAGCAGCGATTTTTTTTCGTCAAGCCATTTTTTTAAACCTTCAAGGCCGCCCACATTTTTTACGCTTTCGTCCACCTCGATTTTTTCGAGCCCTGAAATGTCTGAAAAAAGCCTGTCTTTTGCGTAGCGTATTTCGTCCATGTCGGTCTTTTGAATTTTTTTGTTGGCTATCAGCGCAGCTATAACGTTTTGCGCTTCGATGCGCGTAACGCCCGCGAGCAGAGCCGCCGCCTCTCGTATGTCGTTGTTGTCCCACTCGATCGGTATTTCTTTTCGGTAGTCGTCAATATATTCCTTAATTATCGAATACATTTCGTCTTCGTTCGGCAGGTCGATCTTTATGACCATGCCGAGCCGCTGCAGTTGGTTCCAAATCGGGTTTGTTGTGAACACGATCACGCTGCCGCCAACGTCGTTAGCGAGCGTGACCAGATCCAAAATTTGCTTTGCGTCGCTGTTGTCGCCGCTGATGTCCGGTATTTCGGTGAGTATGAGCGTGAGGTTTTGCCTGCGTTTCATTTGTTCGCCCATGAAGTCGATGGCTCCGTATATCGACTTGTCTTCGCTTACGACCTTGTCGGTTGCGATATCGCAAACGCCTTTGGACAATGTATGCACAAAAAACGTGATCGAAAGCGCTTCGGCCACTTCTTTTAAAATTTCCAGCGTCCTGCCGCGCTCGATAGTGTTTATTGCGACGAACGGAATCCGCGCGACGGAATACCTTCGCAATAATTCTCTGCTGTTAGCCGTGTCGCTCATGTTTTTTTACCGTACGCGTCGCGCATATTTATAAACCGGCAGGCGCCGCGCCTTTCCGTTTTTATTTTTTCCATAAACAACTCCTAAACTGCGTTGATTTTATGGTTTCGGACGATGCTCGACATTTTTCCCGAGCGGTCTTTTTTTGCCGAGTCTTCAAGCGAACGCTGCATGCCGTCCGCTTGCGAGCGAACCAACCGGACATATTGATCCCTGTCTTTTTCAGGTATCGCAGGCAAATTAATCGCGTCTGTCAAAAAAATCATCTCTTTGCGCAAAGCAAGCAACGCCTGCACGATCGGGCCTTCTTGCCCGCGCGCGTTGTTCATGTCCCTTTGAAACCTTTCGTTCGCGGCGTTCATGCGGGAATTTATTGTGTCGGTAAGTTTTTTTACGAAACGCTCCGCCACTCCGCTCTGCCATTCGATCGAACCTTTTTTTATCGCCTGCAGCACTGCGGCGTCGTCTGTTCTTGATTTTAACGCGTCAAATGCCGTTACCCATTCCGCGTAAGTTTTAGGCGGGTTCATATCCTAACTTTTCTTCTTACCGCGACGACCGGAGGCTCTATGCTCCAATCCGGAAGGCCGGAGGCGAATGCGACGGGGGCTTCGACGTAAATCAAACTGACGGCGAGCGGCTTGCCGCACTTGTCGCACAAGTCGCTGCCGGCCGCGGCTTCCGCGCCGCAGTACGGGCATTTTATCAATTGGTTGCTCATATAGCAGTCTCCTTATGTTTTATTCGGACACTTTAATTCTTCGGGTGGTGTCCGACAATTTTTTTACGTATTGATCGGGCGAGATCTGATCCAAAAAGTCCGTCACGTTTTTACTTTCGGCGTCGCGTTCTTCAAACTCGGCTCTAAAGTCGACAACTTCCGCCAAAAACGCGCGGATTATCTGCATTCCGGCTTGGCGTTTGTTTTCGAAAGCTGTTTCGATATTTACGCGGGTCTTTTCGATTTTTTTCTTTTTCGAAAAATGGTTGATGACCATGCCGATGCCGGCCACGACCGCAATAAAGCCGAGGAAAGAAACGAACCCGCCGATAAAGAGCATTATCAAACCGATGCCGCCGATAATGATCCCGCCCCACAGACAAAACATGTCGAACGCCGACAGTACGTTGCCCGCGAGCGCGTGCGCTTTTTCTTTGTTTATCATCTTATGGAAAATATCGAGCAGCTCTTTTTCGTTTTGGCCGTCCGTTGTCTTTTCGTTAAAATTTTCTAAATTTATTTCGATTTCGTGCGGGATTTTCATGCGGTTTTTTGCCGTGACATCGTTGTAGGCGTTGCTGACCCAATCCTTTGACAGCGCCAAAGCGAATTTTTGCGTTGAAACGCTTGCGTGAGAGCTTTCGGGTTTCATTGCCGCGTCGGTTAAAAGCTGAGTGAAGTCTTTGTGCGTTTCGAACGCGGTCTGCTCGATCGCCATGTTTTGTTTTGCGCGCTGCTCGTCGCCATCAAATTGGATTACGAAACTTTCGAACTTCTCTTCTTTGCGCAGCGGAAGCTCTTCGTCGTCAAAGTCCGTGACCAAATCTGTAAGGATTTGATCGAGCTGCACCTTTAGGCTGTCTGTTGACGACTCCTGATCGAAAATATTTTTTAAATATTCGAAAATAATCGCGTGAAGGTTCGCGCCCTCCATGATGTCTTTCAATAAAGGCCAGGTCTTGCTGTATTTATGCAAATAGGAATAATCGGTTTCGCCAAGCGAGCGTCGTTTCAAATTGATCGCGTCCGACCACTGCTCCGTCTGTTTTTCTACAAAGCCGACCTTTTGCGACAAATGATCCATCCACGCTCCGATTTGGCGCGCGACCACGCCTTCTGTGTCTGCTCCGAGCAAACCGCTTGCGAACGCGTCTAAAATGATCACGGCTTTTCTGTCGAGGTTCTCTTCGTTTTGGTTAGCGAGATAACGCTCGGTCCATTTGAGGCAGGCGTCCTTCCGTTCTGCTCTGCGGCAAACGAGCGCGAAAAGGAGCGAAGTTTTTTCGTCGTTGCGCTTGATAGCCTCGCGGAGCGCTTTGTCTGCGATCTCACGCTTGTCGTTGATCCACGCCGCGATTGCGACAAGGCACGGCGCGAGCCAATAGTTCGGCGCGTCGAGCATAAGCTCTTCGGTGACTGTCGTGATCGTCGAGCTGCGGATAATTTCCAAGTCGGTGGCTTGCAGTATTCCCGTGGTGTGTCTCCTTACCGTGTCATAATTCCCGAATTTTTTGTCGAGTTCTTGTCTTATGCTTACGATTTTCGTGTTGGCTACGCCCAAACGGTTTGCCATAAGCTGCCTGTAGACAAATTCGTGGAATTCGTTTGCGAGCTTGCCGAGATCGTCGTATACGATCCGCACGTTGGAGTCGACCGTATCGACGGTCCCGTGAACCGCGTCGATGTTCGAGTTGATTACGTGCAGGTTGGAATTTACATTTTCTACCGCGCGGATAACCGGACTCAGGTCTACATAGACTTGCTCTGCCATTTAATTACCTCCGTAAAAAAATTTGTAAACTTTGTATCATATTGTAGTCGCGGTTAATAATTGTCAATCGGTTTAGTAAAAAGCCGGAGCAATAAATAAAAAAGAGCCGATTCATTTTTAACCGAGTGTTGCAAACAGCCTCTGTATGTTAAACTCAACGTGCAAGTAAAAATTTTTTTTATGAGGTGATCGGATGATCAAGCTCGGCGTCAACACCGTTTTATTTAAAAAATATTCGTTTGCCGAAGCGGCGGCGGCGATAAAAAAAGCGGGCTTCGACGGTTTGGAAATTTCCGCGCTCGGCGGCATGTGCGAACACTTGCGCCTCGACGATTGGCGTTCGCAAAAAGATGAGATCAAGGCCGTAATGGAAGAGACGGGCCTCGCGATGCTTTCGACGGAAGTGGCTTCGCAGGATCGCGAGCGTCTGCTTAAAGCGTTTGAAGCGGGAGCCGAGATTGGCATCCCGGTTATAAACATCGGGCCGGGCGGAAAGATGGACGACGAAGATTCGTTAAAGCAAAGTATCGAAGCCGTCCAAAAACTTTGCGAATTGGCCGAGCCGTTCGGCGTCACGCTGTGCGTCAAAGCGCATGTGGGCAACGCGGTTTACAGCACGCCCACGACTCTTAAGATGATGGCCGGCGTTACGAGTCCGGCTTTCGGCGTGGATATGGACCCGAGCCATATATGGCGGGCCGGCGAGCGGCCTGAAGAAGCGCTGCCGCAGGTGTTGTCGAAGGTGAAACACATACACATCCGCGATTGCAAGGGCATGGGGCCCGGTCCCGGCGAGCCTGCGCTGCAAGCATGCGGGCGAGGGGACATCGACCTGTTCGGATATTGCAAAGCGATGGCCGACGGCAATTACGACGGCCCGTGCTGCCTCGAAGTAATAGGCCCGGACCTCGACATGACGGACGCGGCGATAATCGCCGCAGAAACCTACGGTTATTTGAACGCTTGCCTTAAAAAGCTGGGCGCGAGGTAACGATGATGCACACGAGCGTTTATTACGAAGAACTGACGCCGAACGAATTCCGCGCGCGCATCGTCGAAATGCCTGTCGCATATTTGCCGCTCGGCACGCTTGAATGGCACGGCGAACATTTGCCTTTGGGCGCCGACGGTTTGCAGTCGCGCGGATTTTTTTCAGCGCTCGCAAAAAAAATCGGAGGGATCGTTCTTCCGATGCTTTTCCTCGGCCCGGACAGGCAAGCGGAAATCGGCGGAAAAGAATACTACGGGATGGACACCTTCGCCGAAGACGCTTCGAAGGCCTACGTGCCGCCTGCGCCGTATCATGTGCCGCAGACGGCGGAAAAAGGAAAGCTGCCGATGGCTGCGCAGCTTCCCGGCAGCGCATACTGGATCGAACAGGAA
>WRDG01000035.1 GCA_009783525.1 Defluviitaleaceae bacterium
ATTGGTTTTGATTCTGACTGTGGAGCGTTCATAGAACAAAAATTACTTTTCAACGGGTCTTTACCAATTCTTTTTTAAGTAAGAATTTGGTACGACCGGCGCTTCAAAGTAATTTTTGTTCTGTTTGTCAGAATTGGTTTTGATTCTGACTGTGGAGCGTTCATAGAACAAAAATTACTTTTCAACGGGTCTTTACCAATTCTTTTTTAAGTAAGAATTTGGTAAGACCGGCGCTTCAAAGTAATTTTTGTTCTATTTGTCAGAATTGGTTTTGATTCTGACTGTGGAGCGTTCATAGAACAAAAATTACTTTTCAACGGGTCTTTGCCAATTCTTTTTTAAGTAAGAATTTGGTACGACCGGCGCTTCAAAGAATTACTTGTTCTGTGTAGAAGCTTTCACAGAACAAGTAATACTTTTCAGCGGGTCTTTACCAATTCTTACAATTAGGCAGGAGGGATTCGAACCCCCGCGTGACAGGGTCAGAGCCTGTTGCCTTACCGCTTGGCGACTGCCCAATGACTTCGCGAATGAATTTACATATATCGGCGGCGCATGTCAACATGCAAATAGAATGCGGCGGCACGCAATTTTTTTGTATAATGCGTTTGCGTACACTTCGGAGGGATCATGTTGAGAGAAAACAAACCGTTTGAGCTCGTGTCGGGATTTAAACCGGCGGGCGACCAGCCGCAGGCGATCGCCGCGTTGGTCAAAGGATTTAAGGACGGGCTTAAATTTCAAACGCTGCTTGGAGTCACGGGTTCGGGCAAAACATTTACCATGGCGAACGTCATTTCCGAGCTGCAGCGGCCCACGCTCGTGATGGCGCACAACAAAACGCTGGCCGCGCAGCTTTACAGCGAGTTCAAAGAATTTTTTCCGCACAACGCGGTAGAATATTTCGTAAGTTACTACGATTATTTTCAACCGGAAGCCTACATCCCATCGACGGACACGTTCATCGAAAAGGATTCCGCAATAAACGAAGAGATCGACAAGCTGAGGCACTCGGCGACTACCGCGCTGTTCGAACGGCGCGACGTTATAATTATTTCGAGCGTGTCGTGCATATACGGTCTCGGCGACCCGGACGAATACAGCGACCTCACCCTTACGCTCCGCGTGGGCATGGAGCGCGACCGCGACCATGTGCTGCGGAAGCTCGTCGCCATCCAATACAACCGCAACGACATCGCGTTTCAACGGGGCACGTTCAGGGTCAGGGGGGACGTGGTGGAAATATTTCCCGCAAATTCTTCCGAAATTGCCCTGCGCGTCGAATTTTTCGGCGACGAGATCGAGCGCATCGCGGAAATTCACGCGCTTACCGGCGAACCGGTCGCGCAGCGTAACCAAATAACAATTTTTCCCGCGTCGCATTTTGTTACGGGACGCGAAAAAATGGAATACGCCATCGCAAAAATTGAGGCGGAGCTTAAAGACCGCATCGACGAATTAAAATCGGAAGACAAGTTGCTTGAGGCGCAGAGGATTTTGCAGCGTACGAAGTATGACGTCGAAATGATGCGCGAAGTGGGTTTTTGTTCCGGGATTGAAAATTATTCGCTGCATTTGGCGGGGCGCGAACCCGGCAGCACGCCGCACACGCTTATCGATTATTTCCCGCGGGATTTTTTGATTATCGCGGACGAGTCGCATGTAACGATACCGCAGGTTCGCGGGATGTACGAAGGCGACCGCTCGCGCAAAAGCACGCTCGTGGAATTCGGTTTTAGGCTGCCGTCGGCGATGGACAACAGGCCGCTTCGCTTCGACGAATTTGAAAAGAAGATAAATCAAATGCTTTTCGTTTCCGCGACGCCGGCCGCATATGAGGACGCGCACGCAGATTTTTCTATCGAGCAGGTCATACGCCCGACAGGGCTTATCGACCCGGAGGTTATCGTCAAGCCGGTAAAAGGGCAGATAGACGACCTCATAAGCGAAATAAACGCGACCACACAAAAAAAGCAAAAAATTCTCGTGACGACTCTCACAAAAAAAATGGCGGAGGACCTTACTTCATACTTAAAAGATACGGGCATACGGGTGAGGTACCTCCATTCGGACATCGACACGCTTGAGCGGCTCGAAATAATACGAGACCTGCGGCTCGATCATTTTGATGTGCTGGTGGGGATAAACCTGTTAAGAGAAGGCCTCGACATACCGGAGTGTTCGCTCGTCGCCGTGCTGGACGCCGACAAGGAAGGTTTTTTGCGGTCGGGCACTTCGCTTATCCAAACGATAGGACGCGCCGCACGTAACGTCGAGGGCCGCGTCGTGATGTACGCCGACCGGATGACGGATTCCATGCACAAGGCCATAAACGAAACCAACCGGCGCCGCCGGCTGCAGGAAGAATTTAACCGCGAAAACAACATCATACCCGTTTCAATCGTCAAAGAAGTGCGTGAGATTATACAGTCGTCTGTGACGCAGGAAGAAAAGCAAAAGCTCGGGCTGGCAAAAGACCCCGAATCGATGAGCCGCGACGAGATCGTCGCCGCCGTAAAAAAATTGGAAAAAGAAATGCGCAGCGCCGCGGCGGATCTTTTGTTCGAACGCGCGGCAGCGCTTAGAGATGAGATAATTAAAATGAGAAAAGCAATGGACGAATAAGCAAGCCGTTTATTTCAATTATTTTTGTGCTAAACTAAAAAAAACTCTTAAAAAAGAGGTGCCCGATGCTGAACAAAGTGGACGCGAACCGTCAAACGGACAGCAAGGAATACAAATCTGAAATGAAGACACTCGAAAAACAAATGACCGCGCTTCAGGAATCGATACAACAATTGCAAATACCGACCGTAATAGTTTTTGAAGGTTGGGGTGCGTCCGGCAAAGGCACGCAGATAGCAAGAGTTGTCTATCCCTGGGATCCGCGGTTTTTTAATGTATACACGATGGACAAGGTGACCGAAGACATGCGGATGAGGCCGTTCCTTTGGCCGTACTGGACGCGGACGCCGGCGCGCGGGCGCATCAGCATTTACGATAAAAGCTGGCACCGAATAATGCTGCCCGACCGCACGGGCAAGTGGAAAACCGCCGTGAGCGGCAGCCCGGATCTGCTGTACGATATAAACGCGTTCGAAAAACAATTGACCGACGACGGCGTATTGATAGTAAAACTTTTTTTGCATATATCAAAAGACGAGCAAAAAAACCGGCTCAAAGAATTGGAAAAAAATTCTGAAACCGCATGGCGCGTAGACGAAAAAGACTGGGAGCAGAACAAAAACTACGACCAGCACCTGGCGCATTTCAGCCAAATGCTGCAGCGCACGAACACATCGGAATCGCCGTGGCACATAGTAGAGTCAAACGACAGGAAGTTTGCGGTCATAAAAATATACAAAATAATTATTTCCAGCGTGCAAAAGGCCGCAGAAAAATTAATGCAAACAAACAAGCTTGTGCATGCGGAACCGCCCAAATACACCGGCAAAAAATTTTTACATTCGGTTTATATAAAAAACGAAAATGACAATGAAAATGCGGAAAAGCAAAAAAGAAAAAAATCTTCTTCGCAGGGAACCATAACGGAAAAAGAATACAGGGATAAGTTAGAGCTCTACCAAAAAAATATTTCGGCGCTGGGGCACAGGATGTACATCAAGAGGCGGCCGGTCGTCATCGTATACGAAGGCTGGGACGCGGCGGGCAAGGGCGGCAACATCAAACGGCTCACGGAGGAGCTCGACCCGCGCTGCTACGAAGTGATCCCGATCGGGCCGCCGTCGCAAACGGAGCTGTCGAATCATTATCTTTGGAGGTTTTATAATAAAATTCCCAAAGACGGACATTTTGCGATATTCGACCGTTCATGGTACGGACGCATTTTGGTCGAACGGGTAGAACAGCTCACGCCCGTTCCGGTTTGGCAGCGGGCGTATCAGGAAATTAATGAAATGGAAGCGCACATGTACCATCACGGCGCGATTATTTTTAAATTTTGGATGCACATAGACCGCGACGAACAATTGCGCAGGTTTAGGGCGCGTGAAGCGGACCCGCTCAAGCAGCACAAGATCACCGAAGACGATTGGCGCAACCGCAGCAAATGGGACTTGTACGAAGAAGCGGCGGACGAAATGATTTTAAAAACAAATACACCGTTTGCGCCGTGGACAATAATAGAGTCAAACAATAAAAAAACCGCGCGAATAAAAGTTTTGGAAACTGTTGCGGCTACGTTGGACAACGCGCTCCGATGAGCGTCGGAAAAAAAACCGCGCCGGAGCAAAAAGACGCGGAAATAAAAAACATTCACGAAGGCAGGCGCGAGCGCATCAGGCAGCGCTATATCGAAAACGGTTTGGAAAATTTCGCGGAGCACGAGGTTTTAGAATTTTTATTGTTTTACTGTTATCCGCAGCGCGACACAAACGCGATCGCACATAAAATGATGGATGAATTCGGGAGCCTGCACAATTTGATGGAAGCCGGCATAAAAACGGTAATGCAAAAATGCGGTGTGAGCGAAAACGTGGCCGTGCTTGTCAGCTTGGTGCCCAAGCTCGCGAACAGATATTTCAGAAGCAAATGGGACCGCAAAGTCGTATTCGAAAGCGGCGAAACAGCAGGCGAATACGCGGCCGCGCTGTATGTGGGGATGACCAACGAAGCGTTCCATGTTATATGCCTCGACAAGCAGAAGCGGCTCAATTACGTCGCGTGCATTTCGGAGGGCACCATCGACGAATCCGCAGCGTACCCGCGTGAAATAGTTAACGCCGTTATGACGCATCAAGCGGCGGCCGTTATACTCGCGCACAACCACCCCGGCGGTACGGCAAGACCATCGCAGCAGGACAACGCGGCGACTGCGCGTATCGTCGAGGGTTTAAAATTTATTAACGTCGCGGTTGCGGATCACATAATTGTTGCGGGCGGGCAGTATTTCAGCTACGCCTCGCGCGGGCTGTACGTCGAAGGTTATTAATTAAAGGTTCATCGATTGATTTTAAAAATGTTGTATGCAATAATCGCATGCAACATATTTTTTTTGCAAAGGATGGTATACATGCCGTTAAAGGTAGGCATCGTTGGAATGGGCGGTATCGGAAACGGTCACGCAAGCTGTTATAAAAACGATTCACTCGCGGAGCTCGTCGCGGTTTGCGACGTAGTGAAAGCGAAGGCGGACAAGTCCGCGGAAGAATTCGGCGTAAAGGCTTATTACAGCCTCAAAGAAATGTTAAAAGCGCATCCCGAGCTCGATGTCGTCGACGTGACGACGTCAGGCTACGAAAACGGCGGCTGGCACTATCTGCCCGCGATGGAAGCGCTCGACGCGGGCAAGAACGTGCTTGTCGAAAAGCCGATGTCGAACGAGGTAACGGAAGCGCGCGAAATGGTCGCGTTCGCAAAGCAAAAGGATTTGTATTTGGGCTGCAACCTCAACCATTTCTTCACGCAGACTGCGGACAGAGCGCTTTCATATATGGCCGAAGGCAAAATCGGCGAGCCGGTTTACCTGCTGCAAAAAATGGGGTTCTCCGGCGGCGAGGCAGGCTACGGCGGAAAGCAGTCGCCCCGTTGGGACAGGCCGTACTCGCATGTCAAAGCGTTCCTTGCGCATCCGTTTTCGATCCTGCGCCGTTTCGGCGGGAACATCACGCACATACAGGCTTTTTTGACAAAGCCCGGCGTCCGCAAATCCGCGGGCGACCTCATGCTCTCCATCAACAGCGTGAACATGATGTTTGAAAACGGAGCGGTCGGCTATCTTTTGAGCCAGCGCGGCGACGCGCACTTCGGGCTCGGCGGATGGTGGAGCTTCGAAATGGCGGGGACCAAAGGAACGTTCTGCATAGAGAACTGCGTCGAAAAAATGACATACTGGACAGTCGGGCAGGAACCCGAAGTTTACGACACCGGCATAACAGACTTTGGGGCAACGTTCCCGTCGCGCATACACGCTTACCTCGAAGACGTAACTAACGGCGTGTCCAAACAATTTATCCGCGCATCGGGCTACGACGCGCTCGCCACGCTCGAGTATACATTCGCGGTAATCGAGTCGTACGAAAACGGCGGCGCCATGGTAAGGCCGCACCCGCTGCCAAACCGCCACGGCGACCCGTCTGTCGTTTGGTAAAAAAAGCAAAAAGAAAGGCGCGGACATATAATCAAACGATTTTTTGTGTGACGCGAACGGTAAGCAAATGAAAAAAGCAGGAAAAAAATTATGGTTCATTGCGGACGCCTACTACGATTCGCAGTCAAACCACCAGCCCAGCCACGAATCCGTATGCGTGCTCAACACCTCCGAAGTAAACGCTGTTATAACAATGACGCTCTACTTCGAAGACCGGCCTAAAATGAAGGGCTTCGTTTCGCATTGCAAAGCGGGCAGGACGCATCACATCCGCATGGACAAAATAAAATCAAAAAGCGGCGAGCCCGTCCCGCAGGACACGCCCTACGCAATCGTTGTCGAAAGCGACGTCCCCGTCGTCGTGCAGTACACGCGGCTCGACACGGCGCAGGCGGAAATGGCGCTCATGACTACAATGGGTTATTCGGAATAAAAAATAAATTGATAAAACGCTAAAAAACCCCCGCGATATCGCGGGGGTTTTTAGCGCAGCAAAACTTATACTATGATTTCGCTGCTTTTATAAATTTCGGGATATTTTTTACAATGTCACGGTCGTTATCCTTAAAATCTCTTTTTTGTTCTTTTACATTGCCGGCTTTGCCCGCCAGTTCTCTGTATGTATCTCTAACGCCGTCCAATTTATCCCAGGGCACAAGGCATGCGTGCAAACGCGCTTTTGTATCCCTGCGGCAAAAATCAAGATGCTCCCGCGTATTTTTTTCGCCGGGATAATTTTCGAAACGCCGGCGCATTTCGTCTGTATTAATCGGGTTGTATCCCATTGCCGCATGAAAGGCCATCCATCGAAGATGTTCGGTTTGCGCGAGAATTTCTTCCAAATTGGGGTTGTCGGTTAACGTGTCTTTAATGTCTAAATCGCTTTCTTTGAGGCGAGCCAATTTAAGCATCGCGGGTATAAAGTCCGCCGAAGCCCGGTTGCTTTCTTGCAAAAACCAATCAAGCTCATGCCACGGTTTTCCGCCGTACATTTCCGCATAGGCATTGTTAACGGCTTTTGCCATGAGATCGGTTTCCTCCCGAATTATCACCGACTCGTTGTAAATTGCGTCGCGGCAGCCGAAGCTGAAAATTTTATCATTCAATTCGTCTTGTTTCGCGCAAGGCAGGCTTCCGTTTTTTTCGTAAATTGCAATAAACGGGAGCTTGGCAATTTTTCTGCGTTCATAATGCAAGCGCGTGTCCAACGCTATCTGTTTGCTTATTTCGTCGTCGTTTATCGCGACAACGATGTAATCCAAATCGTTTTCATTTTCCAAAAAAGAAAAGTATTCTTCGTCGCGCACGTCGAAGCGTTCAAACTCGATATCGCAGCAAAGTTTTACGGACGGATAGTAATGCAAAAAATGTTCGCGCAGATGATCAATTTCCCGGTCAACAATGATTGCGCGCATCCGGCTTCCGACAAACTGCCCGTTCATCATCAGGCGCAAAAGAGCCTGCTGACCTACCGTTCCGAAACCCAAAATCAAAACGGTAAAATTATGTGCGGTTTCGCCGTTTTCGTTAAAGTCAAAACTTGCGCAGTCGCATGGGGGATGTTCTTTGATCATTTGCCTGACCATTAAATCCCTCTCCCTGACAATATTTATTGTGTACGGATATTTGCGACGTTCTCCGTCTTTTTCGTGCGTTATCATTTCAATTTCCTTTCTGTCCCATTCAAACAAAACGAATACAAAAACGTTTAGACTGTCGGGAGTGACATTTCTTGCGTTAGCATACTCCGCGGCATGAACCGTGCCGTCCGCCGCGGACGTGCTGTTAAGCATAAAAATCATGCTATACTTTGTTTTGCGCCGTCTTCGCTTTCCCAATCCTGTTTTTTTCAAACAGTTCAAAAGATCATTTTTTCTGTCAGGCATTATCACCAAACCGTCAATATGCGTGACTTTTTCCTTTATCTTGTTCATATCATCATCTTCTTCAATTAAAAAAACTATTAAGCGTTTCGCATCGGGCTGTCCTTTCGGATCATCTTTTGTAGCAATGTTTTCGCCTAACATCAATGCATATTTGTCGCAGCCCTTGATAATAAAAACTTCTTTGTGCAATCCGAAACGCAAACGAAAACTCTCAATCAATTTTTTGCCGAAGAGAGCAAACAGGGCCGCCTGTATTACTATAAGCGCGGATACATGGCACAGCCAAAATACTATTTGAACCCAAATGTTTTCTTTCGAAAAAAAATCGTAATTATCATTTATTGAAAACATGCGGGCTGTGCTTAAAATACCGCGCACCGTAGAATACAACGCATCCGTAAATGACATGTCTGACGATAAGTAACTGTAAGAATAAAAAACAAACCCGCCGAGAACGGCAACCGCAAAAAAGATTGAACAAATAACTTTTACAAAACGCCTGCTTCGCGTCATTAAAAATAAAACGCCGACCATAAAAACAAAAAATAAAGCTATGGTCAGCGGCCAGATTAAATATATGGGCATGTAAAGCTCCTTTGCATTTTATGGGTCACTTTTTTTTTATCAAATTTTTGAAGGTTGAATTATATTTAAAAACGCAAATTTATGATCAAACAAACGCGGCCGGAAGAACCGGCCGCGTTTTTGTATCTTAATACCAAGTGATTATTTTTTTGGGAACGTAATACGGCGCGTCTTTATAGTGCGTTTCGCCGGAGCGGTATTTCGGTTCGTTGTAGAGGGGGATTTCGAGGTTTTCGCTGCCGAAAATGCTTTCGTCCTCATCTCCGAGCCCTATGCAGGTTGTGCCGGCAAAGACCGCGTCCGCTTTCGGATAGCCCCAGTGCATGCGGCCCATCAGCGGTATTGACATGCGCTGGCGGCGTTTTTCGAGCGGGTATGAAAAGACGATTTCCTCGCCGCTTTTCAAACCGCCGATCGAAACGTACCGCCCGCAGACCGTCGGCGTGATTTCGTTACCGTTGACTGAAACTTTCGCGAGCCGCATGGGTATGCCGCCGGGCACGCGGATGTTTATCGTCTTCGCCGTTTTGTTTTTTATGACCGCTTTGCCTTCGTACGGCGCGAAGCTGATCAGGTCCATCCATTCCGAAAAGCGCGTGTAGAGAAGGTTGACGGTGCATGTGCCGCCGCTGTGCCTTATTGCGGCTTCCCAGCCGTAATAGAAACCCTGCAGGCCGTTCGCGGTGCAGCACGCCATTTGGTTGGGCGACTGATGGTGTGCGTTTATCAAATTGTTTGTCATCGCGCCGATTGAACGTTCAAGCACGTTTTCGTTGCATTCGAGGCCCGGGATCGGATCCGTGATGTTGATGTTCCGCGTGAAACGGAAATCGCCGGGCGCGCCGTAGCGCGCGTTGAGCGGCCGCTCGTCGAATAGTTCGCCCATTTTTTTCAAACTTTCGAGATCCGTCACCTGGCAGGGCGCGGTGGCGTTGCGTATCGCGTAGTCCGCGTCGTCCCAATAGTCGCCGATGCCGGAATCGGACAGCTGCACGGCGAGCGCGGGCAGGTCGCCCACGCAGCAGCCTTCCCAATAGACGCCCTGGCCGAGCTGCGGGCATATGTTGTGGCGCAGCCATTCGAAGCCGTCCCGCGCGAACTCGAGCGCTTTTATGTCGCCGGCCGTAGTCGCGTAGTCGAGTATGCCCCTAAACGCCGCCATGTTGCCGTGCATGTGCCCCCAAAAATGCGCGCGTTCTGCGCCGTACTTAGGCTCGACTTCGATCACGCCGCCGTAGAAACGCTGATCCATCGTAAATTTTACGAGCCGCCGCGAAAGATCCAAAAAGCGTTCGTCGCCGCTTGCCTTGTACCATTTGATCAGGCCGCGCACGGTTTGCGCCTGGTAAAACGTGGTCGCGCCTTCGCAGCCCTCGTTCGGGCCCTGCGGTTCGTCGGTGTTGGGCCAGCCGCTCTTGATCCACGAGAAGTCGTTGCCGACCTTGCTGTCCGGGATGTACGCGTAGTCGTTTTTTACTACTGTGATTTCCAAAATTTTTTCGGCGCAGCGGCGCATCGCGTCCTTCCATATGTCGTCGCCTGTCAATTGGTGCATGTACCAGCAGCCGTTGATCCATCTGCCGTTGCCCGCCACGTTTGCGTAGTCTTCGTTGCGGCTCTTTTTCCCGTAGCCGACGCCCACGTTCCACGGGCGCTTTTCGCATTTGCGGTCGTAAATGAGGCCGTCTTCTTCCGCGTTGTCGAGCATCGCTTTTATAAAACCCTTTTCGTGCTCCGTGTCCGGCGAGCCCGTGATGCATTTGAGCAGCGCCATCGCTTCAAGGTATTTTGGCTGCACGCCGGATTGCATTGTGGACCAGTGCAAAAAATACGCGGGCCGCGCCATGTAATAGGTTAAAAAATACGGCTCGTAATACACGTCGGGGTCGCAGGTGCCCATCAGGCCGTTAAGGCCGAGCCGCGCGCGGTCGGCTAAGTCGAGGTTGTCCGGAATGCGGATGGTGTTTGGCATTTTGATCAGTCCATTCATTTTTTTTTGCGCCGCTTAATTTGTTTTCAATGGAAGAAACACCTTCGGTGTTTTTGTGCAAGGAAGATACACCTTCGGTGTTTCTGTGCAAGGAAGATACACCTTCGGTGCTTTTGTGCAATAAAAGAATAAAACCGGCCGTAGCGGAGTTTATTGAGAATCTTTGTTGTGTTAGTATAGCAAAAATTACAAAGGGGAGCATTTATGGCAAAAATAAAAATGAAAGGCGCGGCGGAATTTTTTCGCAAACGTCGAACCCGCCGCGATGGGCGCGAATATGAAGTATAAGGAGATCACCGACGCGAGGCAGCTTCCTCCCGCGAGGCGCTGGGAGTACATGCAAAAGTATTACGGTTTCGCCCGCGATTTTTACGGCGCGGAGGACATCGTCGTATCCGACGCGGAAATTAATGAACGCATCGGTGCTTTAAAGAAACAGCCCGTGCCTTCTGTCCGCAGGGTTACGGAATTAAAAAATTGGAAATTTAAAACGGACGCAGATGATGCCGGCATTAGAGACGGCTTTTTTTTATGTTCGAAAAACGAGGACGGCTGGGGCGAAGTCACGCTGCCGCATTCGTTTTCGGACGTGCCGCATGACCCGGTACTGTTTGGGCGCGCGGACTATATGTTTTACGCGCGCCGCGACGACAACCCAATCGCGGACATATGGCGCGGCGATATTTCGGCTTGGTATAAGACGCGCTTGGAAAGCGAAAAGGTCGGGCCGAACCCCGGCAAATATTTTTTTCTTGAGACGTCTGTTGACCACACGGTCGCGTATTTAAACATTGGCAGCGCGAATCTTTCAAGCGACGTTTGGGTTAACGATACGCCGGTCAGCTTCGACCATCTCGGCCCGTTTCCGTACAAAGTCGAGATAACCGAAGCGATGTGCAACGGCGCGTCGGAGTTTCCTGTGGTTGCCGTGCGCGTGCAGAACACGGTGAGCAACATGCCGCACCTGTTCGCGAACGGTTTCCAGCATTGCTATTTCGGCGACCGCTTCTTCGGCGGCAGGCCGCGCTACGACTGGCCCGACCGCGCAAGCGGCGGTCTCGCGGGCGACATGACAATTACAATAACCAACAAGCATCACATTGAAAATGTTTTTATCCGGACGGAAAAAATCTCGCAAAAAACCGCCAACGTCGCGTTCGGCTTGACGCTTCGCAACCAGTTTAGCCACAGGGTTTCGGGCCGCGTCGAAATCGAAATAAGCAAATGGGAAGACGGCTCTCCGGTGATCCTTAAAAAGTTTGCGGACGTATCGAGCCGTCCGATGGACGACAATTTGCACGAAGTGTCGGTCAACATCCCCGCGCCGGAACTTTGGACGCCAAACAGCCCGAATTTATATTTGGCGCATGTCATGCTTTTTAACGCGGACGGCGTCCCGATAGACGATGTGTACGAATCTTTCGGGGTGAGAACGTTCACGATGATGGGCCCTCATTTTTATTTGAACGGGAAAAAAATAATTCTGCAGGGCACGCACGACATCGCCAATTATCATAACGAATCGCTCATATGGTTCAGCGACGAGCTTATTGTCAAAGACATACTGCTGCATAAAAAAATGAACGCAAATTGTTCGCGCTGGCCGAGCGATTCGCGTATGCATCAAAAACGGATTGCCGATCTGTGCGACCAACTGGGCTTTATGGTCACATGGGGCGGCTATTTTGAAGTTTGGGACATTCACCCGCAGGCGGAGATGCTCGCCACGCGGGATGTAGGCGCGATGGTAAAGGATCTGCGCAACCATCCGAGCGTTGTCATTTGGGAAATGGGAGACGAAACTTTGCAGTGCGCGAACCATTTCAGGCGGATGCGGTTTTTTGATTTGATATACAAACTCGTGCATGAGGCAGACCCGACGCGCCCCATCGTGCCCTCGGGTTATTACAGCGCGGTTCTGTTCAGCTTCGTCGCTTTTAACAAAGACAAGGACGTGGACTACGAAACAAGAGCGGTAAGGGTCGCCGAGGATTACGAGCTTTACGATTACCCGAACGCCGCATGGGACGTGCATATGGGCAACATGAAAAACCTCGAGCTGCTGTCCCTTATGCTCGACGGCAAGAAGCCGCTCATATTTACGGAGTTCGGCGGGTGCAACGCGCTGCCCGACCCGCAGTATACCGAAAAGGATTACGGCGGCTTCCATTGGAACAAGACGCCGTTTTGGAACATAGAGCAGGAAAAATCTGATCTTTCTGTTTTCGGAAAAAATATTAGGCCGGAAGACTGGCGCGAAACGCAGGCGATGAGCAGCGCGATATTATGCTCGATGATAAACGGCCTGCGGCAATATCCCGATCTTGTTTCGGCGCTGCAGTTCGTGTGCCTGCTCGACTATTGGACCATTTACTGCGGAGTCGCGGACATTCACGGAAACGCGAAACTGAGCTTCCATGCGGCAAAAAACCACTTGGAAGACGTTTTCGTTTCCGCCTTGCACGGCGCGGCGCAAATAAGCAACAAGGAAAAAATAAAAGTTACGGCGAGCAATTACGCAAAAGACATAAAAGACGCAGTTCTTACGGTCGAAGTATCCGATATTGAAAAAAATACCGCAAAAAAATTTACGTTCGACAATATTTTTATCGAGGGCAACGTGGCGCTGACGGAAGCGGCGCAGTTTAACATCGACGCGCTTCCGGGCGGCCTGTACACGTTTGTATACACGCTTTGCGAGCCGAACGGAAACCAAATCCACAAAACATTCGAAATGGCGTATATCGACGACGGCGGCGGCTTCGACGACACATCTGAAGCAGAAGAGATCAAACAATTCTAAAGGAGGTTGCAAATGCCGTACATTGACGAAGTATCAAACAGAAGGTTCGCTGATGAGTACGAGGGTATAGGAAAAATACTTTCACATGCGGAGGGCGAAGCGCCGACCTGCTGCAACGTACCCGTATCGGTTTTTATGCACCATAAGGATTTTCGCGGCGAGATGCCCGTCAAACACGATGCGTGCTTAAAAAAAAGTTATATCGAATGGGAAACGCCGCCCGTCGAAAACGAAAACGGCTGTGTGTTCAGTTTTATTATGAACACGAGAGTCATACCGGAATACCGGCCCGCGTTTCCGTACATAACGGCGAGGTTAACCGTTGCGGACACGGTGGCGCTAAACCTTCCGCTTTCTGTGCCGCGCTGGTATTCGCGCGAAAACGGCGGAGTAAGAGTCGAGTTTAACCCCAAGCGTTTTATATCTATGACGGAGGAGCCGACGCGCCTGTTCAGTCCCGACGGCACGAGCGGCGTCTACAGCGTTTATGTGCCAAAGGAGCTGATAAAAAAAGACTGCCCGGTAAAATTTAAAGTCGAGCCTGAAAAAAACGACGAGGACGTGATCATAACCATAACGCTTTCGCCGCGCAGGGACATTTTAAATTTGAGCCTGGCCGTGCTTAGAGACGAGCTGGCTCAGTTGCAGTCCGACGTGACCGAGCTGAAGCTGGCGCACGCCATGCTGCAGGCCAAGGCGTATCCGGAACTTTTCCCCAATTATTTAAATGCGGAGCGCGGCGTCGCCGTTGTCGAAGAAACGCGCCACATGCACCCACCGACTCTGTGCAAATACGACGGCGACAATTTAATACTCACTTACAGGCGCGGAACAGAACATCTTTCGCCGGACGGCGCGGCCTATGCGGTCAGATCGTTTGACAAGGGGCAGACGTTTACCAAACCGGAAAAACTTTTTGATTTCGGCAACCACGACCACAGAAGCACGCCGCTGCTGCAGATAAGTAACGGCGACCTTGTCGGCTGCGACTACCGGGTGGGCGCCGGATACGATTCGGACGGCGTATACAAAGAAGCGAAGGTTTTTCCGAACCCGACGCTTTGGGGCGTGTGGTCGTCAGACAGGGGCAGGACATGGACGTTTACAGACAAGCCGCTTACGGTTCCGAACTGTAAATTTAAATACTGCGAGGCCGAGCGGCCGTTGATTGAGCTTCC
>WRDG01000036.1 GCA_009783525.1 Defluviitaleaceae bacterium
ACTCCGCCGTCTTCAATCAATAAATCGATTTCGCAGCCGTCTTTGTTGCGGCAAAAATAAACGGGAGCATTTAATATGCCTTTATTTGCATAGCTCTTAATTATTTCACCCACAACGAAGGTTTCAAAAAAAGCCCCTGCCATCGCGCCGTTTTTAAAACGTCCGCATTGTTCCAGCGCGTCAGGTAGGCCGCAAGACCTGTGTCCATAAAATAAAGCTTCGGCGTTTTAACGGCCCGCTTTGTTATGTTGTTGAAAAAGGGACGCAGCAGCACCGCCAATCCGGACGCCGTTAAAACAGAAAGCCATCTTTCCGCAGTGGGTTGGCTTATACCCGCGTCACGAGCCAAAGAAGCCAAATTGAGCAGTTGACCCGTGCGGCTTGCGGCCGCAGTCATAAACACCGTAAATTTTATCTCGTCCCCCACCTGCGCCAGATCACGGACGTCGCGTTCGATATACAGCGCGACATACGCCGCATAAAACATCTGCCAGTCAAAGTCCGGGTTTGAGCAAAGCTTTGGAAAAAACCCGCGGTGTATTATTTTTCATATGTCGGTATAAGACGCGTCCGTTTTATTTTTTTGCCGGGAAAACAAATATTCGTCCGTGGGCAAAAACGGCTCGTCAAACGCAGTCCCGTGCATCTCGCGCAAAGAAAGCCCCGTTAAATTTATAATGCCGAGGCGTCCCGCAAGGGATTCGCTTACGTTTTTCATCATGTGGAACTGTTGTAAGCCCGATAAAAAGAATTGCCCCTTTTTTTTGCTTTCGTCTAAAATTATTTTAATCTGCGGAAACAAATTCGGCGCGTGCTGCACTTCGTCCACGAAAACAGGCGGCGGATTGTCTTTAAAAAAAGTTCCGCTTTGTTCTGTCGCGCTTATCAGTTGTATTTTGTCGTCAAGCGTTATGTAATTTACATTTTTAATTATGGGAACTTCTATAAACCCGGTTGAGACGAAAATTGGACGAAGCGGTGTTTTTAAAGGTTCCCATATGTAAAATTAATGTAGCCGATAAAAAATTTTCCGCAAACGAATTTTTTTTCGCTTGCTTTTAAAATAAAAACGCCCCTCTTGCATGAGCTTAAAGCACATGAAGAGGGGCGTGTTATTATTCGATGCTTTACTCCGTGCGCAAAGCCACGACCGGGTCGCGCTTAGCGGCCATGCGCGAAGGCACAAGCCCCGCGAACACTGTTAAGATAACGCTGATTATTATCAAACCCACTGCGCCGTAAAGCGGAAGGGACGAGATGTTCGGGATTTCGGTGAAATGTTTTATTATCGCGTTTATCGGGATGTTAAGCAGCAGCGTTACCAATATGCCCATCGTGCCCGCGACGAAGCCCTCGATAACCGTTTCGGCGTTGAACACACGGGTCACGTCGCGCTTTGACGCGCCGATGCTGCGCAGGATGCCGATCTCCTTCGTGCGTTCGAGTACGGATATGTAGGTTATGATTGCGATCATAATGCTGGAGACAAGAAGGGATATCGCCACGAATGCGATGAGCACATACGATGTGATGTCAATTATCGACGAGATAGAAGCGGTCATGATCCCGACGATGTCTATGTAGTGGATAACGTTTTCTTCGCGGTCGTTTTGCCGCTGGACATCGTTGTAGGCGGTAATAAATTCTTCTATGCGGTTTTTGGATTCGAAGTCTTTAGGGTAAAGCTGGATCGAGTGCGGGTTGTTTTTGTCCACGATGTTCAATATGAATTTATTTTCGTCCAAAGTAGCGCGGCCGTCCGCCTCCTGCCTTACCTGACGCACAAAGTTGGCGAGTATTTCTTCCTCGCTCATCATTTGAAGCATCATAAGCGTCTGCTGCCGCTGTTCTTCCGGCAGCTCGTCGATTGCGGCGTAAACGTCGTCCATCGTTACAGATTCCAAATATTCGTCAACGTCAAATGAAATGCCGGTAAATACATTTATTTCCGGGTGCGCGAGCTGTTCGCGCGCAATTTCGGATTCGAGTATCGCGTCCATCACATATTCGGTTAAAGCCGCGGTATATCCGATCTCGCCCTGTATGCTTGTGGCGGCTGCGCGTTCGGTAGGGCGGATGATGCCCACGACCTTTATGTTCGGCGCGGCCTCAATTACCGCTTCCATATGTGCGCGGTCGCCGCTCTTGTCCACCCAGTGGCCGCCTTCTTTAACGTAAAAATCTGTGGCAAGCACTAATCTATAGTCTATTGCAAAAATTTCGTCGAACGAAAAGCTCACGTCCGTTTCGGAAACGGACACTTCTTCGCCGCGGAAAATTTTACGCGCGAGGTCTTCAAGGTCGCGCCTGTCGAGCAGCCCCAGCGAATACATCGCAAAGTCGTTTATTTCGTTGCGGCGGTTCACCACAAGAACCACTTCATTGAAGGCTTCGGGCCAGCGTCCCGCGACCACCGCGTACTGCCCGGCAAGAAGATCCGGCGCGTCGAGCATCTCGGACCAAGTTTCGACCTGGTTGCCGCCCATGCCCATGCCGCCCATACCGCCCATGCCGCCCATGCCCGCGACGCCTATCTGTTCCATTATGTTGCTCGGGTTTATCTGCGTGACGCCGTCTTCCGTGTCGCCGCTGTACACGAACACCTCGACTTCGTAGCCGTACTTGATAGAATTTGTGTAACTGCGAAGGACAGACCCCTCGGGGCTCTCTATGTGCTGTTTGAACAGGCCGAGGTCGTTTTGGATTATCTGCGCGGTAAAATTTTGGACCATACGCGCCATTATGTTGTTGGCATACACTCTGTCCTGGTCGCGCTGCACGGTTTCGCGGCTGTTCTGGCCCATCATCATGCTCATCATTCCGGAGAGGTTCATCGTCTGGCTTTGAAGCTCGAGCGGATATGTCGAGAGCGTGTCGCGCTCCAAGCTGTCAACATAGCTCTGCATCCCGCTCGAAAGCGAAAGGATCAGGGCGATCCCGATTATTCCTATGCTGCCCGCAAACGATGTGAGTATCGTGCGGGTTTTTTTCGTGAGCAGATTTTTAAAGCTGAGCGAAAGCGCGGTGCTGAAGTTCATGGAAATTTTTTTGCGCTTGCCGCTGGGTTTTATCTTTTCGATTTCGGGATTGAAAGGATCCGAGTCCGCGGTCACGAGCCCGTCCAATAAATTAATGATGCGCGTGGAATATCTTTGCGCGAGCGCCGCGTTGTGCGTGACCATTATCACGAGCCTGTCGCGCGCTATTTCTTTGAGGAGCTCCATGATCTGCAGGCTCGTTTCGGAATCGAGCGCGCCGGTGGGTTCGTCCGCCATCAAAATGTCGGGGTTGTTTACGAGCGCGCGCGCTATCGCCACGCGCTGCATTTGACCGCCGGACATCTGCGTCGGCTTTTTATGGATTTGATCGGACAGCCCTACTTTTTCGAGCACTTCCGTCACGCGCTTGTGGCGTTCCGCGCGGGAGATGCCGGCGAGCGTCAGCGCAAGCTCTATGTTGGTGAACACAGACTGGTGCGAAATGAGGTTGTAGCTTTGGAATACGAAGCCTATCGAGTTGTTGCGGTAGATGTCCCAGTCGACGTCCTTGTAGTCTTTTGTCGATATGCCGTTTATCGTGAGGTCGCCCGACGTGTAGCGGTCGAGCCCGCCGATGAGGTTTAGCATCGTCGTTTTGCCGCAGCCCGACGGCCCGAGCACCGCTACGAATTCGCTTTTGCGGAACGTTACGTCGATCCCCTTCAGCGCTTCGACCTTCGTGTCGCCCATTACATATGTTTTGACTATATTTTGCAATTGCAGCATGAAGGCCTCCAAAAAATTATTTTGAGTGTGTAAAAATGTCATTCTGAGGGAGCGAAGCGACCGAAGAATCCATATAAATCATGATTCTTCGCTTCGCTCAGAATGACAGAATAGGATTTTCATACAGCTTCTATAAGTATTTAGTGCAAAATTTAACTATTGGAAATATTTGTAGTGTTTTAAGTAAAACACTTTTATTTTTTATTTACAAGCACAACACAAAAAAAATTTGTATAATGCGAGTTGCCGTTAACGGGTAAAAATTTTTTTTGGGAGGCGTTTTTAATGGCGTGCAACGCGGCGGTACGGAGGCTTAACAACAACGATATGATTTCGTTTCAACGGCTGCAGCACATCGCGTTCAGCGGGAGCAGCTCGGAAGAGAGCATCCGCGAACGGATCGAGAAGGGCGAATACAGCCGCGACGAATATTGGGGGGCGGTTGACGGCGCGGGCAATGTGCAGAGCGGCATGGTCATATATCAGTACCTTCAGTATCTCGACGGGCACAAGGCGTCGATGGCGGGCGTCGGCGGCGTGGCGAGCCTTCCCGAGATACGGCGCACCGGCTTCATAAGAAAAATATTTCAAAATGTTTTCGCCGACTGCCGCGAGCGCGGCACGGTTCTTTCGTATCTTTATCCTTTTTCGCACGCGTATTACAAGCAGTTTGGCTACGCGAACTGCGGTTTTGCGTTTACGTACACACTGCCCACCGGCGCGGCGCGCAAAATCGAAACGGCGGGAAGCGTATGCGAATTTAAAAAAGACGAGACAGAAATAAAAAATAAACTTTCTAAGGTTTACGAGGCGCATGCGTCGCGGCACAACCTCATGCTCTGCCACGACACCGTGCATTTCGAAAATTTTTTCGAAATAGAACACCTCAGCCCGGTGCACATTTATTATTGGAAAAACGAAGCGGACGAAATTAGGTCGTGGGTCAAATATAAAAAGGACGGCGACAAAATTTTCGTGGAATACATCGCGTGGGAAGACCACGAGGCCATGATGGGCATCCTTCAATTTTTGGGAATGTTTGAGGGCGCCGCGGGAAGCATCTGCATGAATGTCAAATGCAGCCCCGAGTTTTTGCCCGAGCTCATTTGGACGGATCTCTACCACATCTCGTCGGAGCGCAAATGTTTGGGCATGGCTCGCATAATGGACGCGAAGGCCGCGCTCGGCATGATGCGCGCACCCTGCGGCGAAGGAAAATTTACCGTGCGCGTAACGGACAAATACGCGGACTGGAACAGCGGAACCTATTCGGTAGAGTTCGGCGGCGGGCAGTCCCGCGTTTCAATTTCAAGCGCGGAACCCGACGTCGATGTGACGGAGGAGGCCCTCGCGCAGCTCGTGTTCGGCGTCTTTGATTTTGCAACGGCGGAAAAATACATTAAAGACATAAAGGTCGGCGGCAACCGTGAAACGCTTTCTAAGGTTTTCGTTAAAAAGCAGTTGCTGCTCAACGATTATTTTTAATATGCCGGAAGCGGTCGCAAAAATTTCGACGGTCGGCTTGAATTTGCATTACGGTTCTTTTCACGCGCTTAAAAACGTTTCGATGGACATTTACGCAAGACAGATAACCGCCATCATCGGGCCGTCCGGCTGCGGCAAGTCGTCCCTGCTGCGCGTGTTCAACCGCATGAACGACCTCATCCCCGGCGCAAAGGTGACGGGCAGCGTGACAATCGACGGCTCAGATGTGTACGATAAAACGTCGGACGTGACGGAGCTGCGCAAAAGGGTTGGCATGGTTTTTCAAAAGCCCAACGTGTTCCCCGCGAGCGTTTACGAAAATATTTCAATCGGTCCGAAAAACCACGGGGTGGCAAAAAACGAATGGGATAAAATTGTGGAGCGCAGTTTGCGTCAGGTCGCGTTGTGGGACGAATTGAAAGATGGTTTGAAAAAACCCGGGCAGGGTTTGTCGCTCGGGCAGCAGCAGCGGCTTTGCATTGCGCGCGCCCTCGCCGTGGAGCCGGACGTGATTTTAATGGACGAGTCGTGCAGCGCGCTCGACCCGGAATCGACCATGAAAATAGAAGACCTCATGAATGTGCTTGCGGAGCTTTACACAATCGTGATAGTCACGCACAACATGGAGCAGGCGCTGCGCGTTTCGGACTACGCGGCGTTTATCATGCTCGCGGACGGCGACGGCGAGAACAAGGCGGGCACGCTTTTCGAGTACGCGCCCACCATCGACCTTTTTTCAAACCCCAAACACAAATACACGGAAGACTATATAACCGGAAGGTTTGGCTGAACGCATGAAAAAAATACTGCCGTTAATTTTTACAGCGCTTGCGGTTATTTTCGCGGGATGCGCGAAGGAGCATCACGAAGCGGTAATCGTAGCCGGCTCCACATCCGTGCAGCCGTACGCGGAAGTTTTGGCGGAGGCGTTCGCGCATATCAGGCCGGACATTTTGGTTGACATACAGGGCGGCGGCTCGTCGGCGGGAATAATGGCGGTGGATACGTCGGTCGCGGACATCGGCATGAGCTCGCGGCTTTTAAAAGACAGCGAAAAATGGATGTGGCACGTCGAGTTTGCCCGCGACGGCCTCGCGATAATTTTGCATCCGGACAATCCCGTAGAAAATTTCACAATCGAACAACTGCGCGGGATTTATGCGGCAGAAATAACAAACTGGAAAGATTTGGGCGGCAAGGACGCCCGCATACATGTGATAACCCGCGAAGAGGGTTCCGGGACGCGGGCCGCGTTTGAGGAGCTTGTGATGGACGGAAAATTTATTACGCCCAGGGCGATTGTGCAGGCTTCTAACGGGGCGGTCCGCCAGCTCGTTTCTAACGACAAAAATTCGATCGGGTTTATATCGCTGGGGCTCGTCGACCGTACGGTCAAGGCGGCGTCGCTCGGAGGGGTCGCGGCCAGCCGCGAAAACATAACGGACGAAAGCTATTCGCTGTACAGGCCGTTTTTATTTATCACCAACGGCGCGCCGGAGGGCGACGCGAAAATTTTTATCGACTTCGCTCTTTCGCCCGAGGGTCAAAGGATATTGTCGCTTGAAGGTTTGGTCGAAGGTATGAACCCATGAGCAAATATGTTTTTTTCATTTTGGCGCTGTCGTCTATTTCCGCGCTCGCGCTCATTACGATATTTATCATTTCACGCGGCGCGCCTATTATCGGCGAAGTAGGCTTCTTTGACTTCGTGTTCGGCATGACTTGGGCGCCGGGCCGCGGCGAGTACGGGATATTCCCCATGATAGTCGGCTCGGTTACGGTTACGCTCGGCGCCGCGGCGCTCGGCGTGCCCATTGGCATTTGCTGTAGCATTTTTATGACGGAGTTTGCGCCGGCTGCGCTCCGAAATTTTTTCAGGCCCGCCATACAGCTTTTGGCGGGGATCCCGTCCGTTGTGTACGGTTTTTGGGGTTTGATATTTATCGTGCCGCTTATACGCGAATACCTCGGCGGGCCGGGTCTTTCGATTTTGGCGGGCGCGGTTATTTTGGCGATCATGATATTGCCGACGGTCATAAGCATCACCGAGGTTTCGATACTCGCGCTGCCGCCGGAGTATAAGGCGGGAGCGATGGCGCTCGGCTTAAACCACTGGCAGGCGATAAAAACCGTTCTTCTTCCCGCCGCAAAAAGCGGGATAGTAGCCGCCGTCATACTCGGCATTGGCCGCGCGATAGGAGAGACGATGGCGGTTATCATGGTGCTGGGGAACGCGGTCGCTTTGCCGCAGTCGATTCTCGATCCGGTAAGGACGCTCACCACCAACATCGGAATCGAAATGGGATACGCGAGCGGAACCCAAAGCCAGGCGCTTTTTGCCACGGGCATAGTGCTGTTTGCGGTTATCATGCTGCTTAACGCCGCCGCGCAATTTATCACAAGGAAAAAGTGATGGGGCTAAACGCGAAAAATAAAAAGGCGCGCTCAAAAGAGCGCGCAGCGAAAATATTGATATGGTCGGCTGCGGTTTCGGTCATGGCCGTGCTGTTTTTTATCGTTGTTTACATTTTGGTCAAGGGCCTTCCGGTTGTGAGCATCGGTTTTTTAACAGAGATACCGAGCAACATGGGGCGGTCGGGCGGTATTTCATCTACGATAGTAGGCACGGTTCTTATTACGCTTGTAGCCGTGGCAATAGCCGCGCCGTTCGGGATCGGCACCGCGTTTTATTTGGCGGAGTACACGAGAGAATCGATCGTGACGCGCATTATCCGTTTTTGCGCGGAGTCCCTTGCGGGCATACCGTCCATAGTCTACGGATTGTTCGGCTTCATTTTTTTTGTTATCTACCTTGGCTTCGGGTACAGCGTGCTGTCCGGCGGCCTGACCCTCGCCTTCATGATTCTTCCGACGATAATACGGACTTCGGAAGAGGCGATAAAGACCGTGCCGAACATATACCGCGAGGTGAGCATGTCGCTCGGGGCGTCCAAGTGGCAAACCATATACAAGGTCGTGTTCCCGTCTGCGCTCCGCGGCATAGCTAACGGCATAGTCTTGAGCATAGGCCGCAGCATTGCCGAAACCGCCGCCGTAATTTACACTGCGGGATCTGTGCTGCGCATGCCCTCGTCGATGTTTTCGTCCTCGCGGACGATGGCCGTCCATTTTTTTATTTTGGCGAGCGAAGGCATTTCGATGGAGAACGCCTTCGGCACCGCCGCGTTGCTCGTGATACTCATTTTTTTCATAAACGTCGTGGTCAACATGCTCGTCAACCGCTTCATCGCAAAGGGCAGGTAGGCGCGTAAGAGAGACGGCCCGGAAAGGCGCGGACAGCAGCAAATGGATTACAAAATAAAGATTGAAGCGTTCAAATTTTTTTACGGCCGCGAACAGGTGATCAACGGCATCGACTTGAATATTCCGAAGAACGGAATTTTTTCGCTGCTCGGGCCGGCAAAGAGCGGGATCACGACAATGCTGCGCGCCGTCAACCGGTTGAGCGACATCGTGCCCGGCGCGCGCATGGAGGGCAGCATCCTGCTGGACGGAAAAAATATAAACGACGCCGACGTAAACGTCGCGGAGCTGCGAAGGCGAGTCGGCATCGTTTTTGACGTGCCCGCGCCGCTGCCGATGTCCGTGTACGAAAACGTGGCGTTCGGGCCCAAGCTGTTAAAAAAGGGCAAAGCGGAAATCCGCGCTCTCGTTGAAGAGTCGCTGCAGACCGCCGCCCTTTGGGACGACGTAAAGGATCGGTTGAATACGCCGGCGCAGTCTTTGTCCGGCGGGCAGCAGCAGCGGCTCTGCATTGCGAGAGTGCTTGCGCTTAAGCCGGAGGTTATTCTTCTCGACCGGCCGTGCTCTGGGCTTGATCCGATTTCGACCGCAAAAATCGAAGAGTCTTTGATCCAGCTCAAGGAGCTTTACACAATCGTGATTGCGCCGCACAATGTGCAGCAAGCCGTACGCATATCGGACCGCGCCGCGTTCATGCTTTCGGGCGACCTCATCGAAGAGGGCGCGAACACCGAAATTTTTTCAAATCCCGTTCACAAACGGACAAGCGACTATATAACGGGGAGGTTCGGTTGATGCGCAGCAGATATAACGACCAGTTGATACAGCTTAACGACAGACTCATCGAGATGGGCGCCGTTGCCGAAAACGCGATCGCCGAAGCAAAAAAAGCCCTGTTGGATCAGGACGTTGCGGTTGCGCAAAGGATAATAGATTCGGACGACGAGATCGACCGGATGGAAAAAGAAATCGAGGGCATGTGCCTCAAGCTCCTGCTGCAGCAGCAGCCGGTCGCGGGAGACCTGCGGCTCGTTTCGTCGATATTAAAAATTATCACGGATCTTGAGCGCATAGGCGACCACGCATCGGACATTTCCGAATTTACGATCGCTTTGGCGGGCGGGCCGTACATTAAAAATTTGGAGCACATTCCGCAAATGGCGGAGATGACCATGAAGATGGTTTCGCAGAGCATAGAGGCGTACACGCGCCGCGACCTCGCGCTCGCCGAACAGGTTATGGAGCAGGACGACGCGGTTGACGAAATTTTCCGGCAGGTAAAGCGCGAGCTTATACACTTGGTAAACGAGGACGCGGAAAAGGGAGACCAGGCAATCGATTTGCTGATGATCGCAAAATACTTCGAGCGGATAGGGGACCACGCGACAAACGTCGCGGAATGGGTGGAATTTTCGCTGACGGGAGTGCACAGGCGAAGCAGGGCGACGAAATAAAGGGGGATATTCATGACAAGCAAAAAGGTATTTTTTTTAGCGCTGCTTCTCGCGGTAATTTTAGCGGCGGCGGCCGGCTGCTCGAAAAAGGATGACGGCAAGCTCTCCGGAGATTTTCATTACAGCAGCGGAATAAACGCGGAAGGTTTTTGGGAAAACGTACGCGCGCTCGACTATGTCAATCTGTTCGACTACAGGGCGTTCCCGGTGCCGGCGGATGTGCACGCGGTTACAGACTACGAGGTGCAGGATGAGGTAAGCAAAATTTTGTCGTCGTTTACAGAAAACGCGGCAATTACAGACCGTCCCGTCGAAATGTTTGACAAGGTCAACATCGATTATGTTGGAAGCATCGGCGGCGTAGAATTTTCCGGCGGCAGCACTTTTAACATGGGCGCGGATGTGACCATAGGGATCACGCAGTACATCGACGACTTTTTGGAGCAGCTCATCGGGCACATGCCGGGCACTACCGTTATGGTCAACGTGACGTTCCCCGAAAATTACGGCGTGGATGAACTAAACGGCAAGGACGCCGTTTTTATAACGGAAATAAATTACATAATAGAAGACGCGCAAATCGAATTGACCGACGCGTTTATAATGCAGAACCTGTACGCGGACTACGGCTGGACGTCCGAGGCGCACATGCGTTCGGAAATTAGGGACACGCTTATCAATTTGTCGGTGCAGGCGTACGTCGAATCTTTTTTTGTAAACGGCGTGCAGGTTATTTCGATACCCGACCAGCTCATGTGGTATCAGGAGCAGGCAATGCTTAGGTATTACAACGATGTCGCGGAATATTACGGCATGGAGCTTGAAGAATTTTTAATCACTTACGAAGAGGTAAGCGGCGTCGAAGAATTTATCGAGCGCAACAGGAAGCACAACGTCGACAACTCGACGTACTACCTCGTCGTGCAGGCGGTGGCGGAAGCCGCGGGCATCAAAGTTTCGGAGACGGATCTTATCAATTATTTTTTGATGTACGCGGGCTCTCCCGACTATTCGTCATTTGAAGAAATTTACGGCAAGCCGTTTTTAATGCAGATAGTGCTGTGCCAGGCCGTAGTAGATTTTATTGTGCAAAATGCGGTTTTAATGTAAAAAACCACAAGCGGTTTTAATGTAAAAAAACCGCAAGCGGTTCTTATGTAAAAAAGCTGCAAAATTTTTTTGCAGGGAATTAAAAAAAAAAAACGGGCCGCAATTTTTGCGGCTCGTTTTATTATACGTTAAACCTGATGAGCATAACGTCGCCGTCTTTTACGACGTACTCCTTGCCCTCCGACCGGACCAGGCCGCGCTCTTTTGCCGCGGCGTAAGTACCGGAATGTACGAGGTCGTCGTACGCGACAACCTCCGCGCGTATGAAGCCGCGCTCCAAATCGCTGTGGATTTTTCCGGCCGCCTGCTGCGCCCTGCAGCCGCGCTTTATAGTCCAGGCGCGCACTTCCTTCGGGCCCGCGGTCAAAAAGCTAATGAGGCCGAGCAGCTCGTAGCCTGCCGTTATCAATCTGTCCAAGCCCGTCTGCGAAAAACCCATTTCGCGCAAAAATAATTCGCGCTCTTCGTCGTCAAGCGACTGCAGCTCGCTTTCGAGCTTCGCGCACGAAACGAAAACCGACGATTTATTTTTTTTTGCGTGCCCGAAAATTTTTTCGACATGCGGATTGTTTTCCGTTTCGCCTTCGTTTACGTTTGCGGCATACAGCACGGGCTTTTGCGAAAGCAGCGGCAGGTCGCCGCAGTCGATGCCGTCCGCGCTCTGTCCGCTCTCGAGCGCGTCTTTTAATTTTATAAGGTTCTCTTCTTCGCGCAAAAGATTTTTGTCCGTGCGCGCTCCCTTGCTCACCTTCGCAAGCTTGCGCTCGATTATTTCGAGATCCGCGAACACGAGCTCGAGGTTTACGGTTTCGATGTCGCGCAGCGGGTCGATGCCGTCGTAAACATGCGGCACATTGTCGTCGGTAAAACAGCGGACGACGTGAACGATCGCGTCCACTTCCCTAATGTGCGACAAAAATTGGTTGCCGAGGCCCTCGCCGCGGCCGCTGCCCTTTACGAGGCCCGCGATGTCAACCATTTCGAGCGTCGCGGGCGTGACAGCCTTGGCCTTGTACATTTCGTATAACACCTGCAGCCGGTTGTCGGGCACGGGAACCATTCCGGTGTTGGGGTTGACCGTCGAGAACGGATAAAACGCCGCCTCCGCGCCCGCGTGCATGATCGCGTTAAAAATTGTGCTCTTGCCCGAATTGGGCAGGCCTACTATTCCGAGTTTCATTTTTTTATTTTCACCTCGCAGATATTTTACAGCAACGGCGTGTTTAAATGAAGTCTTTGCGCGGTTAAACGCGGTTGCGTTTGTAAAATTTGTTTGTTATATTTTTGTGATTCCAAATTTTTTAAAAGGAGTTTGCCCATGCGTATTTTTAATTTTTCTCCGGGGCCGGCCGTAATGCCTCTGCCCGTTTTAGAAAAAGCTGCCAAAGAATTGGTTTCATATGGTGACAGCGGAATGTCGGTTATGGAGATGAGCCATCGCGGCAAAGCGTACATGGAAATTCAAAGCGCGGCGGAGTCGCTGCTGCGCGGGCTTATGAACATACCGCAAAATTATAAGGTTTTGTTCATGCAGGGCGGCGCGACGCAGCAGTTCTCCGCGGTGCCGCTCAACCTTTGCGTTAACGGAAAAGCGGATTACATTGTGACCGGAAGCTTCGCAAAAAAAGCGGCGCAGGAAGCGCAGCGCTACATCAAGGTCAACGTCGCCGCTTCGTCCGAAGACGGCAACTTTACATACATCCCGGACGAGTTTAACTTATCCGCAAACGCCGACTACGTTCATTACACGGCCAACAACACGATCTACGGCACGAGGTTTGCGTCCGTGCCAAAGACAGGCGGCGTCCCGCTTGTCACAGATATGTCAAGCTCGATACTGTCGGAAGTGTTCGACATTTCAAAATTCGCTTTGATTTACGCCGGCGCGCAAAAAAATATCGCGCCCGCCGGAGTTACGATCGTCATACTCCGCGAGGAGTTGATCGGGCACGCGCTGCCTGTCACGCCGCATATGCTTAACTATAAAACCCACGCGGACGAAGACTCGCTGCACAACACCCCGCCGTGCTACAGCATCTACATGATGAAGCTGGTTTTGGAATGGCTCAAGGAACAGGGCGGCGTACCCGCATTGCAAAAAATGAACGAGGAAAAGGCGAAGTTGCTTTACGACCAAATAGACGAGTCAAAAATTTTCAGCAACCCGGTCGCCCCGCGTGACCGTTCGCTGATGAACGTAATATTCGTGACGGGAAACGAAAACTTGGACAAAAAGTTCGTGAAAGAAGCGGCGGCGGCGGGGCTTTCGACGCTGGCGGGGCACAGGAGCGTGGGCGGCATGAGGGCGAGCATCTACAACGCCATGCCGCTTGAAGGCGTAAAAGCCTTGGTCGGGTTCATGAAAAAATTTGAAACGGAGAATAAATAAATGTACAAAATATTGACTTTAAACAATATAGCGAAATGCGGTACAGACGAGCTGCCGCACGAAAAATTTTCCGTTTCGGACAATTTAAAGGACCCCGACGGAATTATTTTGCGCAGCTACGCAATGACCGAAGACGAAATAAACACGCCGGGACTTTTGGGCATCGCGAGGGCGGGCGTCGGCGTCAACAACATTCCGGTCGAGGCCTGCGCCGAAAAAGGCATCGTCGTTTTTAACACGCCCGGCGCAAACGCCATAGCCGTAAAAGAATTGGTGATCGCGGGCATGCTGCTTGCTTCGCGGCGGATTGTGGACGGCATCAACTGGACGCAGAGCCAAAAGGGCGCGGGCGGCGTGTCCAAGTCTGTCGAACAGGAAAAGGCGCGCTTCGCGGGGCCGGAACTGTTCGGCAAAAAACTCGGCGTGATAGGGCTCGGCGCGATAGGCGGCATGGTTGCAAACGCCTGCAATTATTTGGGGATGGATGTTTGCGGTATAGACCCGTACATTTCGATCGACGCGGCGTGGGCGTTATCAAGGAGCGTAAAAAAAGCGGAGAGCCCGGACGCGCTTTACGCCGAGAGCGACTTTATAACCCTGCACGCAACGTATACGGAAGAGACGAAGCACATGTGCGGCGAAGAATTTTTTTCAAAATGCAAA
>WRDG01000037.1 GCA_009783525.1 Defluviitaleaceae bacterium
CAAAGGTGATTTTTTAAACATGATATATCATGAAGAAGACGATACAATAATGGCGTTTATGGAATCATATATATTTCGAAAGTCACAAATATGGCATTACGGAGAGATCGAAGGTAAAAACAACAGGTTCCTTTTTACTTATTACGACAAAGAATTGATTGAAGATGCGAATTTATACGGAGGGACGTGGCTTGTTACAAAATTAAGGCCGAACACATCAAATCCTGCAAACTATGAAGATTATTATGATGATGGTACGATAATATATGACAAAGTATTCAAATTAAGTGACAGAGCCGTAAATGCAATGGTAATCGATCGAAATTCTGGTTTGTGGCCCGAATGCACAATATATTTCGTTTATGACGATGTATTGATAATTACTTATGGTTTAACGGTAGATTATTTTGAAAAAATATTTCATTATTTGGCTTTCCACGAGGTTTCCCTCCTCTCCGGCAAACCCCTGCGCGAAACTCCCGGCCGTTACGGCACGCCGTACATCACGCGGGAGTGTCGTTTGGCGGAAGGCGTCGAGCTTCACACATATGAGGACGAGCTGGCTTTTTACGAACAGTACGGGATCGTTATAGAAGATGCGGCGGAAGAAAATTAATAAATGAATCAAATGCAAATGAAGCGGATGACGATTTGATTAGTAATGAATAGAAAGAAAAAAGCGCAATAAAAAATTTTGCAAACAAATACGAAAAAAAATTTAACGGCTTCATGCAATGCCGCGCCCCCGAAAATTATCGGGGGCTTTTTTAAGAGAACTTCTATAAACTCGGCTGAGACAATTTTTTATCCTTTCGAATGTACCAACGAAGGATAAAAAATTGAACGAAGCGGAGTTTATAGCGATTCCTTTAAATTAAAAAAATTTTATTTTTCGTAAAATATGGTTGAACGGCTTTTTAAATACGGCATCATTTGTTTTGCTTTAATTTTTTTGTCATAGTATAATCCGTTCGCATCATTTGTATACGAAATGAATCAAACGTAAAAATGCATTCATCAAAAAAGGAGGCAATTGTCGTGACAATCAAAGTTAAAATCATCAGCGGATTTGCCGTGTTGCTTGCGATAAGCATATTCATCGGAGGCTTCAGCCTGATCTCACTGAGAAAGATCACCCATTTATCTCAACAGGCGCAGGAACCCGAGCGGGGCGGCGCGGAAATGTCCAAGGTTATTTCGGCGCATTATATCTGGCGGCAAAACATGACGCTTTCCGTATACGCCGGAGTTCCGTTTACCGGAAGCTTTGACCCGCAAACCTGCGCGCTGGGCCAGTGGCGCGCAACACTCAGCTCACATTCGTACGTCGACAACACATTGCTTTCGATGCTCGCAAAAATCGACGCCCCTCACAGCTTGATACATCACAGGGGCGAGGATGTAATCAAGTTGCTTAACGAGGGCAGGGTTGAAGAAGCGCGGGACATATTTAATAAGGAAATACTTCCGAACGCGGCAACGGTTATCGGTTTGCTTCATGAGGTGGAAGATTGGTATGAAGATTTAATCGAAAAAGGTTTGGACGATATTTTGCAGTATGAAAACCAGTCGATGGTTTACGAAACCGTATTTATTATTTTAGCCGTCATAATAGGTGTCATTTTAGCTTTTATTATCACGCAGAGCGTCACAACACCCATCAACCGTTTAATAGAGGTTGCGGAAAACGTCGCGGTGGGCAATTTGAAAGTGAACATCGACACATCGAGCAGCGACGAAACCGGGCGGCTCTCTAAAAGTTTTTCGCGGGTGGTGCAAAACGTCAACGAGCTTGTCGAAGATATTTTAAAACTGATAAACAGCAACGAAACCGGCGAAATCGAAGACAGGATGGATACCGGAAAGTTCGTGGGATCGTTTAAAGAAGTGGCGGAAGGTGTAAACAACCTGTACGGCGGTTTGGTTACGGAAGTTATCGAGCTGCTCGGCTGTTTAAGCGAATTTTCGCAGGGTAATTTTCAAGCCGACGTCAGCGTAAGAAACGGCAAAAAAATAATTATGAACCAGGTGGTGAACGGGCTGAGGGACAACCTCATGACCGTAAACGCGGAAATAAATTCGCTTGTCATGTCCGTAGTGGCGGGAGACTTGGCAAAGCGCGTAAACTCTACGTCAAGCAAGGGCGATTGGGCGGCGCTGCTCGCGGGGCTCGACAAACTGATGGAAGAGATATCGGAGCCTGCGGGCGAGATTATGGAAATAATGCAGTGCGTTGCGGCGGGCGATTTTACCCGCAAGATGAACGGCGACTACAAGGGCGACTTTTTGGCCATGAAAGGCGCGGTAAACACGACCGTAACAAATATCGCGTCTTATATAGAAGAAATTACGCAAAAACTGGAATGTATTTCGAACAACGACCTCACGCAGTACATTTCGCGGGATTATGTAGGCAGCTTTTCGGCAATAAAGGATTCGTACAACCACATACTGTCCAACCTCAACACCGTTATAGGCGACATAGCTACGGCGGCGGAACAGGTTTCGTCGGGCTCGCGGTCGATAGCGGACAGCAGCATGACGCTTGCGACAGGCGCGAGCGAGCAGGCGGCGTCGGTCGAGGAGCTGAGCGCTTCAATAACGATAATAAACGAGTCGACGGGACGCAACGCAGAAAATGCGAAATTGGCGGAAAAACTTTCGGGCAAATCCAAAACAAGCGCGGCGAACGGCGACGACAACATGAAGAGCATGTTGATTTCGATGGAAGCCATAAAGGATTCGTCAACGAAAATAATCAATATTATCAAGGTTATCCAAAATATTTCGTCGCAGACAAACCTGCTTGCGCTTAACGCGGCGGTCGAAGCCGCGCGCGCGGGCGAGCACGGCAAGGGCTTTACGGTAGTGGCGGAAGAGGTGCGAAACCTGGCGAGCAAGAGCCAGGAAGCCGCAAAGCAGACAGCGGACCTTATTGACGAATCGATCAGCCGCGTAAGTGAGGGAACAGAAATCGCGCAGCAAACCGCGGACGCTTTAAAGGATATAATTTCGAGCGTCGGGCAGGTGGCGGACATTATCACAGACATTTCGACAGCCTCGCAGGAACAGAAAGAATCGATCGGCCAAATTACTCAGGGGCTTGCGCAAATCACAAATGTTGTGCAAAATAATTCATCCACCTCGGAAGAGACGGCTTCCGCTTCGGAAGAACTGTCGAGCCAGGCGGACGTTATGAACAGCCTCGTGGGCGTGTTCAAAATAAAATAAGACGGGGGTTTTTCAAATGTGTTCGAAGCAAAAATTCTTTTTGTGCAAAGTCTGCGGCAATATGATCGGCCGTTTAAACGATAAGGGTTCGGGCATATCCTGCTGCGGCGAGCCGATGTCCGAAATAATTGCGAATACGGCCGAAGCGAGCACCGAAAAGCATTTGCCGGTAATAGACTGCGAAGAATGCTGCTGCGGCGACGACGACTGCGGCTGCGAAGACGAAGCGTGCAGTTGCGGAGGCGGCGGATGCATACGCCTGTGCGTGAGCGTGGGCGCCGCGCCGCACCCGATGGACGAAAGCCACCGCATCATGTTCGTCTACGTCGAAACCGAACGCGGCGGGCAGCGCAAATGCCTCTGCGCTTCAGAAACACCCAAGACATGCTTCTGTTTAAACAACGACAAACCGATAGCCGTTTACGCCTATTGCAACCTGCACGGGCTCTGGAGAACGGACTGCAAATAAAATACCGAACAGCAAAACCTCCCGCCGAAAAAAACGGCGGGAGGTTTTTAGTTTAAGAGCTTTTATAAATTCATTTTCGTTCAATTAATTATCTCAGCCGGGTCAACAAAGGTTCCCATTTGATAAACATTTGTTTAAACATTAAAATAATGTTGATATTTTTTTTGCCCGAAAGGATAAAGCGATGGAAGATAAAGACCGGACGCGGCTGACGCGCATGGCGGCGCGCATCGACGCGCAAAACGACGGACTGCTGTACCGCACCAACGCATACCGGCTGATCGCCGAAAGCCTGCGCGAAACCGAAGGGCAGAGCGTGCAGTCGAGGCGCGCCCGCGCTGTCGCGCACATATTGGACAGCGTGCAAATTAATTTGTTCGGCTGCGAACCGTTTATCGGATCGCAGCTCGGCATGTGGGAGCCGGCGGAAAATTTGCCTTCGTATGAAGCGCAAAGGGCGGCGGCAATCGAAGCCGTAAAAAAATTTTTGGCGGACAACGGGGACGCGGACGTGCCAGACGACCGCGAGCGCTGGGCGCTTATGTCGAGGGTTCACCACGACGCGAGCTTGAATTATGCGGACTATCAGCGGCTGCTTGACGAAACGGAAGCAATGTTTTCGGGCAGGCTGCGGCGGCATCAACTGGGCCGTATATTGGAGGCGGAGCTAAGGATACCGTACAATAAAGACGAGCGCGGCGCGGTGGAGGCGTTCAGCTGGACGCCGGCCAACCATGTAGGGCTCGACTACGAAATAATTTTGCAAAAAGGTTGGAAGAGAATAATCTGCGAAATAAACGAAAAGCGCGAATCGGCTTGCGACGGCGAGGCGGTCGCTTATTACGAAGCGGCGGAAGTCGCGGCAAACGCCGCGAGCCGCTTTTTTTTACGCTGTTCGGAAAAATGCGCGGCGACCGCGGCGGAAGAAGGCGAAGCAGGCCGGAAAGCGGAGCTGATTCTCATGTCTGATATCTTGGCAAAGCTTTCCGCCTGCCCCGCCGAAAGCTTCCGCGAAGCGCTGCAGTGCGTATGGCTGCTGCACATCGCAAGCAACATTATTGGCGGCTCCGCCATGTCGTTTTCGAGGTTTGACCAATATATGCTGCCGTACTACGAACGGGACATTAAAATGGGCGTGCCCCGCGAAGAATTGAAGGAGCTTTTGTGCTGCTTCTGGTTAAAAATTAACGAGCCGAAAATCCGCACGGTGCAGAGCATGACAGTAGGCGGCGTGCGGCCCGACGGAAGCTGCGCATGCAACGGCCTTACCCGGCTGTGCCTCGAAGCGGCGCGCGAAATGCGGCGCCCGTATCCCAATATAGCGGTCCGCGTCGGCAAAAGCACTCCGGATTGGGTTTACGATGAAATCGTGCAAACGGTTCTTGCCGGCTGCGGGCAGCCGATGATTTTAAACGACGATGTGTTTGTGGGCAACTTCGTAAAGCTCGGTTATCCGGATGAAACCGCGCGCGACTATTTCAACATGGGCTGCGTCGAGCTGATGCTGCAAGGACGGCAGGCGCTGTGGGGCGGCGCGTCTTCCGTCATATACACAAAAATATTGTCCGGCGTTTTAAGCGGGCCTCCGCCGGAATCGTTCGAAGAACTCATGGATAATTATTTGCGGTTGATCCGCGAAGCCGTCAAAAAAAGCCACGCCTCCGCGCTGCGCAACAAAGAAGGGCTCGTTAATTTTTACGACCCGTTTTGCTCGCTTATGACACGCGGATGCATGGAGCGCGGCCGTGACATGTTCCACGGCGGCGCGGAATGTCCGGCGCATTGGTCGGTTTACGCGCACGGGCTCGGCACGCTCGCGGATTCGCTTTCGGCTTTAAAAACCTGCGTGTTCGATAAAAAAATCATTTCATGGGAAAAGCTTGCGGAGCTTCTCGATAAAAATTTTGAAGGCGGCGAACAGATCCGCGCCGTGATTATGCGCGAGACGCCTATGTACGGAAACGATGCGGACGAGGCGGATTTGATAGCGAACCGGGTTTTTTCGGAGCTGACGCGCGCTATATTTAAGCTTAATACGAAGGATCAAAACGAAGACAAGTTCGTCTCCACTTTTTTCAGTTATTTCAGCCATGTGCTTACGGGCGAAGTGACCAAGGCGACGCCTGACGGCCGCCTGCTGGGAGAGCCGCTTTCGGACAGCATGGCGCCGTCGCAGGGCAGGGACGAAGGCGGCCCGACAATGATGTTAAACTCCGCGCTAAAAATCGATCCGTCGTATGTGACCGGCGGCTACGCGCTAAATTTAAAAATCGCGCCCGGCCTCGGCAAAACACCAGAAGGAAGGGAAGCGTTAAAGACGCTTATTACGGCTTATGTCGAGGGGCTCGGCCCGCAGCTTCAAATAAATTTGGTCGAAGCCGAAAACCTGATCGAGGCGCAAAAATATCCGGAAAAACACAGGGATCTGATCGTGCGCGTGGGAGGCTACTGCGAGCATTTCGTGAACCTCGACAAAAATTTGCAAAACGAGATAATTAAACGAACGACGCACGGATAATCGAAGTGCAAAAAAAAAAAAATTAATAAGACGCGGGAGAAAAAAATGACAACTACGGCTGCAAGGATCTACGGTAAAAACGATATGAGGCTCGAAACGTTCGCTTTGCGGAAGATACTGCCGGGCGAGGCGATTGCGCGCGTGGTTTGCGACAGCATATGCATGTCCACCTACAAGCAGCTGCAGCGCGGCAAGCCGAGCGCGGTTTATCCCGAAAAAAACGCGGACGCGCCTGTAATTGCGGGCCACGAACTCGCGGCGGAAATTATAGAAACGGGCGAGGATGTCCCGCTGCACATCATTCCGGGCATGAAATTCGGCGTGCAGGCCGCGATGAACATAAACGGCGAAGGCAGCGCGCCGGGTTACAATTACCCTGAGTTCGGCGGAGCGGCCACCCGAGTAATTATCCCGCCGCATGTGCTTAATTCCGGGTTTTTGCTTTGGTACGAAGACATGCCGTTTTTTTACGCGTCGCTCGGCGAACCGTTCGCCTGCCTGATATATGCGCTTTACGGAAATTTTCATACCAAGCCGATGGAGCGCGGCTTCGCGCCCGGTATTTTGCCGGGCGGCTCGATGATGGTCATGGGCGGCTGCGGCCCGATGGGGCTCGGCATGGTCGAGCTCGCGCTCAACATGGACACGCGCCCGTCCGTCATAGCCGTGACCGACGTCAACAGCGAGCGCCTTGCGGCGGCGGCGGCCGTGATCCCGCCGGAATACGCGGCAAAAAAAGGGATAACGCTGCACTACGTGAACACATCGGAACCGTGCGCGGAGAACCTTAAAAATTTGTCAATAGGCGAAGGCTTCGACGATATATACATTATGTGCCCCGTGCGCGAGGCGATCGAGCTCGCGGACGCCGTTTGCGCGCACGGCGCGTGCATGAATTTTTTCGCGGGCCCGGTGGACAGGGAGCTTTCTGCGTACATAAATTTTCATGACGTGCATTACCGCGCCAAGCACATCGTCGGCTCGGCCTCAAGCGGCATACGCGACATGAAGGAGGCGTTCGGCCTTATGCAGGCCGGAAGGATCCGCCCGGAGGTTATGATCACGCACATCGGCGGCATAGGCTCCGCAGTGGACGCCACGGTCAACCTCCCGCAGCTGAGCGGCGGCAAAAAATTAATTTATAACGAAACGGATCTGCCGCTTACTGCCGTAAAAGATTTCGGCAAGCAAAAAGACCCGCTGTTCGAAGGGCTTGACGAAATTTGCAAACGGCACGGAAATTTATGGTGCGCCGAAGCGGAAAATTATTTGCTGCGTAAATACGCGAGCGCGAGCGGTTTATAAAGGGAACCTATGGATAAATTTTTTTTCGTGTGATAGAATATTTTCACGCAAAAAAATTTTTTAATTAAATAATGGGAACTTCTGCAGACCCGGCTGAAACGATTATTAATCCTGTCTAACGCACTAACAAAGGATTAAAATCAAAAAAAGAAAAACACCGCAGGTTTTTTTTTCAAAATGAAACACCGCAGGTGTTTTTAATGCGCGGGAGTTTATAAAAGTGCCCTAAAGGAGAAATGAAAATGAAAACGACAGTAGTCGATCCGCATAAGTCTTCGCTGGGGATGGAAGCGAACATCGCGGTTTTGGTTGTGTTTGTTGCAATGGCGGTTGTTTCGTGGCTGCCTGTTGTAAGCTGGGTTGCGTTTGCGGTGCCCATAGTTTTCTTTTTTATAGAAAAAGAAAGCGAGTTTGTAAAATTTCAAGCAGTGCAGGCATGCCTGATAGGCGTGATCCGCGTTATTTTCTCATTGTTTTTTTCAATACTTCAATGGATCGTCAGGCCGAAAAATTATTACCAGTCATTAAACTATCTTTTTGGCGGCGGCTGGGGCATAACAATGGTAATCTCCGGCATATCGATCATTGTCGGCCTTGCGATAACCGGTTTGATCATTTACCTCGTCTTTATGGCCTACAACTACAAAAAGGTCGAGCTTCCCGGCCTTGGCCAAATCGCAATGATAATTTACGAAAAGCTTGGAAACGTCAAAGTTCAATAAAAAAATTTCGCAAAAAACCGCGGTGCAACCGCGGTTTTTTTTTTGGAAATTTTTTTTATTCAACCGCTAATCCGCCGAAAATTTCTATAAAATTTGTACAAATTAAAACATTTGTAATAAAATGTAAAAAAAAATAAATTTTTATAAAAAACCGAAAGGAAAGTAACTCCATGAAAAGTAAACGAAGATCGGGCTGCGAAGATATGACGCTCATACGAACAAAATTGAAAAACAACAAGATTCCGGCGCTCATCCTTGCCTTCGTAATGTTTTTTCAGCACATTGTTTTTTTCGGCGGCTCAAGTGACGCATTTGCGTTTGAAAGCGGCGTTGACGGCGTCGTTTATTATCATGGCGAGCCGATAGAGCAGGGAATGACGCTGCCCGCCGACGCGGGCCTCGAAGTCGTTTACGAGTTCGAAACGGAAACGCTTAAGGAAGGAACTCCTTCGGAGTTCCTGTGCATTGAAAAAATTCTGCTTATTCCGTCTAATTTAACTGCGGATCCCGAAGGCCAATCTTTTTTCACGGTGTACGACAGCGGCGGAACGCCGTTACCGGGCGGGGAGCTAAAACATAATCCCGACGGTTCATTTACATTTAAATTCGAAAAAGAAGAAACACCGCAGGAGTTTTTATGCGGCGAAACGGAATATGGCTCGGCATACGGCGCGGTATCACAAGAGGATACTGTCGCGTCGGGGCCGGGCCTTTTTACCGTGCCGCTTGAAACATACAGGGCGGTCATAGTCATACCCTGCTTGATTGACGAAAACGCGGCGGGCGCTCTGCCTGCCGATGTCACGTTTATGAGCGGCGGCGAGGCGGTTACGGTTACCGTCGAACCCGCCGCGGTTTTTATGCGGATGTCTGCGGCAGGAAGTGCGTCTGATCCCGAAATAATTATTTCGATAAACTGGCTTACCGCGGCGAACGGCAACATCGTCGAAAAAACCTCCCACCCCGGCCGTCATGATGATTTGCCGGAAGCGTTTCTTAACCTTACGCCGGTAAACAATGCCGAGCAGATTGTTACCTTGCAGGTAAACTTTTATTTGCCGCCGGAACCCGCCGAACGCAAAGCGGCGCCGGAGGAGCTTGAAATACGCATCCCCATGTACCTGTTCGAAAGGCGGAACGACGGGACAACAACATGGAACGGCGGCCGCATCGTACACACCAGTCTTGACAGCTCGTGGGGCGACCACGATTTGCGGGTGCAAAACCAGCAGCATATTACGGGACTAAAATCATACAGAGATACTTCGGCAAGCGCGGTGCATCCCGGCGGTGATTTTGTCGTAACCAACTGGAGAGAGTTTACGACCGGCGACAAGGGCATAATAGACATCGCTTACAAATACTTCCCATCCAACATAGAAGACGGCTACGAAAATCTTGACGTAAACGTCGTGGGCGTTTACCGGCCTGCGGCGGGCAAGCCGTTTCCCGGCACGTCGCCGGAAGACGGAATACCGGAGATCGGGTTCGAAGGCAGATCCGAGATATTCGGCCTGCGCGTCAATACGCATGTAAGACGCCAAACCGGTTTTGCCGCAAACATTATATCCGGCGCCGTATACGAAAGCTGGCAGACGGCTTGGGGCCCGGCCGCCGCCGGCTGGCCGGCCGCTTGGGGCGGAACGCCCGCCGAGCGGGAATTGTGGCGCACGCGGCCCGACCAATGGCCCGCCAACGGAGCTTTATTAAACGATCAGACGCGGCTTGCTTCCGACGGTTATTTCAACCCGCCGGTCGCGCCTTTTCCCAAAAACCCCAACGATTATTTTTACGTGGTATGGCGCGTACGTTATGCGCAAAACCGTTACGCAAGCACAATGCCGTATGATTTAAGCTTTTATTTCGATGCGGAAAAAATTGCGGCGCAGGGCGGCACGGTTGTGGGCATAAGCGGCGTCAACCTCACGACTACGGCCGACCCGGGCGTGACCGCGCCGTTCGTGGGCCAAACGGCGGCTCAAACGGACGCCGCAAGAATTGAAAATTTTAGGATCAATCCGGATCAGACAAACCAAACGGTTTATTATCACCGGCAAATATTGGTGAGGTACGACAGAACCCTGGTTCCGGCGGGAACCACGCTAAGCTTTGACGGCTGGATGTCAATAGCCGGCATCGACGCAAACGAGGACCCGTGGCTTATCGACGGGAACGCCGAACCGATTATTCGCGACAACCCGAGCAGCCCCGCCACAACATGGCCTGCGGCCAACAATGCCGCAAACGACGCTTATCCGCCGCACATCACCGTATGGGGCCCGCTGTCTTGCACGCAGGCGACCTGTTCGCTGCCCTGTGCGCTGCACAATTCCCCGGGCGGGACGTTCAACAACAACGCGAGGTATACGCACCGTAACGATAAAATCTCCGCAACCTACAGGTATGTGGGCGTGCATTTTTCATACGGCGGCGGCCTTTACAGCACGTCAAAGGCAAACATCTGGGGCAATAATTACAACAGCCCAAACAGCAGGCTTTACAGCGCGCTAAACAGACTGCGGCCCGAAAATCCGGGCGCAGGCAGGCCCTATGCCGACCTGACAAGAAACGCGTCGGACACTTATACTTTCGCGGTAGGCGCGTCGGCGCAGGGATGGAGCCTCACGCGGGAAACGGATGTTATCGCCGTTCCAAACGATATCAAGTGGCAAACGGAAAATGCGGGATGGGATTGGGAATCGATTTTATCAACGACGGGCAACCGTATCGAATACCTCGCCAATGACCGCGCGGCTGTTTTTGCCGGCACGACTTTAAGCACAACGAGCAATCCGGATTATTGGGAAATATTTTTGCTTGAAAGAGACGGCTTGGGAGAACTCACGGGAGCGGCAACCCCCTTGGGATTTTTACGCATAGGCTTAAACGCGAATATTTTAACGGCAAACATGAACAGCCTGCTGCCGATGGAAAAAATACGGCGCGAAGGTTTTTCCACATATTATAAACTTCCGTTTACCGCCGAGCTTCGTGACTCCATGTTTTTTTTGGACGGATATAGGTTAAAAAACAACGACTACGAAATAACGTCAACCTATTTGGTTTACACCGAGTACGTCCACAGCATGAACGAAAATTCCGGCGCGGTTTCCGCAGTGGAGGCGCAGGATTATTTAAATTACGCGCCGGTTCTTGTACAGTACCGGTCGCGTTTCGGCGGCGTGCCGTCGCCGCTGGCGTGGGACAACGCGCATAACGGCGATTGGATAACCGCGGGCACGGTGCTTAGGAACGGCGCGACATATACGTACACTCCGGCTTTCGGCGGCGCGCCGCAGCTGCAGTCTCCTTTGCTTCCGTTAAGCGCGTCAAACCAAATTATTTTTACGTCGGACCACGGCGCTTACGAAATTAGATATGTCCACGAAAACAGCCGCTATACGGTCAGCATGACGGCGTATTTTAAAGTGCGGCTCCATGCCACGCAAAACGTCATGGAAATTTTGCAGGGGAAAACCCAAGCCGTGCTGCATAACGTCAGCTCGATGGTCGTAAGGGACCACCTGGGCGTCATAAGAAACGAAAACCTCCATACAAGGATATACAGCGCGTCCAACGGCGGCAACTCCGTCACGGATGAGCCGTTTAAAAAAGAAATAGTAAACCACGACCATATAAATTTCGGCACGGTTTTTACGAACCGCGGCACATGGCTCACGGCGCTTGAAAGCGACAAAGCGGCAATCCCGGTTTATCACGCGGACGACAGGGTCGTGCAGCACCAGGTCTCCTATATTTATTTGCTCGAAACTCCGTCGTCCACTGTGTTCGGCAAAACCGCCGGAACCGTAAACGACGAAGGCGCTGCGGGCCGAAGGACAACAGTCCAAACGCTCGAAATGTACGAGACGATCACTTACAACCCGGCCGTGGTGCCCGGCTCAACCAACGCCCAAAAGCTTGCTTCGCTCGAAGCCGAGGGCCTGTTTAGCATGCAGACGGAAGGCGTGTTCTACGACCTCTTGCCGGCGGGAGCAACAATCGAGCCGCTTAGCGCATCGAGCGTGGTCACATATCACAGCAACAATGCCGGCGGCCGCCGTGACGCGCTTGACCGGTATTACACAATCGACAACTGGCAGGGCACGGGACGCACCATGCTGGTGGTGTACGCAAAAGCGCCCGCTGCGCCCGTAAGCGTGTACAACCCGAATTATCAAATACTTTCGTACGCGGGCTACGATGAGGCGCGCTCGGGATTTACATTGACATTTACCATGGTTGTTTCATACGCGACCATCAACGACCGCGCAACAGACGGCAATTACGCAGTAACAAACGAAGCCGCGTACCGCAGCCCCAACGGAAATTTGATAAGCGGCAAAGCATCGCCGAATACATACTTCCAAAATATAAGCGGCGGGGGCAGTGCCGGCAACCGCGACGACGGAAACCGCAACACCGTCTATTCAAGCGCGGAAATAAATTTCCCGGTTTCGACAGTGGCAGTGTTCGGAATCGATAAAAAAGTAAAGTCGCCCATCGACACAATTTTTGGCGAACGCACGCAAACGATTTTAAACGGGCTGTACACATATCAGCTTCGGTTCCAAAGCAGCCGCAGCGTTACCACATCGTCGCGGGACGTGGTTTTTTACGACGTGATGGAAAATCAAAACGGCGATTGGAAAGGTACTGTTCACAACGTAGACATAGCCTTTGCGCAATCGAGAGGCGTAGGGCCGAAGATATATTATTCGGTTGCAGAGGGTCTGCAGCCGGTCAGAACAGAAGATTCGCGATATGTCCGTTCGGCGGAAAGCTGTTTGATGGCGAGGATAATTGACGGCGAAATAACCGCGCCGCCTTTATGCGTAAGCAACGCCTACGGCCATCCCCATGTTTGCGAATGGGAAGAGGAAAACGGCGAGCCTGTTTGGATCCTTGTTCCGCCAAGCGAAATAATAAACGGAGTTTGGCTTGTGCCGCCTGAGCTTGCCCGGCAAGTGACGGCGATTGCCGTAGATTTGTCGAAAGCGGTAAACGGGATCGACGATATTGTTTTTATGAACGGCGAATCCGTCGTGTGCTATGTGACCATGCGCGCTCCAAACGAAAAAAAAGACGGCGACGCCGTCAACAGGATGAGCTATTTTACCAATCAAACTCCCGTTAACAACGGCGTCCCCGTAGAAGGCGGGATAGTGGTCCCGTCCGCGGCCATGTCAAACAACACATATGTTTCTATGGATAATTTAAGTTTCGGAATAAATAAAATTTCAAACCCGGCCGGCGGAAGCAGCCCTGCAAGCCCGGCGCCCGTCAACGACGGAGACATTATCGAATATGTGCTGCGACTTGAAAACCTTACCGCGTTCCCCGTGGGCGACGATCAAATCCTTGGCTTGGAAGTAGCGGACGATATACCGGACGGGCTAGAGATCATGGCGGACGATATC
>WRDG01000038.1 GCA_009783525.1 Defluviitaleaceae bacterium
AACGTATTTATACTGAAAATTGGAACCGTTCTAATGAATACGGGCGCATAGACCCGGAAAACTTCACGCCTCAATCAAAAAACCCGATAATCGCTAAGTTCTTCATGAACATCGGACGCGCCGACCAGCTCGGCTCAGGCATCCGCAACCTCTACAAGTACACGAAACTTTATTCAGGTGAAGAGCCGGTACTCATCGAGGGCGATATTTTCAAAACAATTATTCCGCTTATTTCGGCAAGCGAAAAACAAGCGAATAAAACAAGCGGAAAAAACAAGCGAATAAAACAGGCGAATAAAACAAGCGAAAAAAAGGATGCCATCGTGGGATACATCGCAGAACACGGCATGGTTACGGCCACCGTACTTACTGAGCTATTCAACTTAAGTGAAGGTCGTGTCCGCGCCATATTGCTTGAAATGGTGAAAGCAGGTTCCATCAAAAAAAATGGCAAAACAAAGTCTGTTTATTACACTCTTGAATGAACTTTTAACGATTGCCAGAATTTTTCTACGAAATCGTCGCGGAAATCGAAGGGGACGCAAAATAAAAAAAAGGGAGACAAACACATGGGTTTTTGGGACAGGCTTGAAGAAAATAATTTTGAAAATAATTTATCGGCATTCATAATAATATTATTTATTTATACGCTTATATTTACATTTTACGGTTTTGCGCGCGAAGCGGCGGACATAATTCTCGGCGGGATACCTTTTATAAGCAACATAAGGGATTTTACCGGCATACATGAAATGCTTAACACATCTCCGCTTTTTTTTGCCGCGGAATATTTCAAGCTCTTTTTGATGACGTTTGTAACATTGACTATCAAAAGAATGTATCCAGACATCAACAACGGAAACATCCACTATATATTGTTTGAAATCATTTCGGGTACTTTGATAAGTTTACTTACGGTTTTTATTGTTAACAAGCTTTTGCTTTCGCAAGTACTCATCAGCGCCGTATACGAATGGGTATCGGGCATATTATTAACGGTTACTGCTTCTCTTACCGTAATTTCGATTATAAAAATTTTCGCTAAAGGAACACCGAGCGTAATTTTTTTTGCAATTATCTATTCCATAATAAGCAGCAGGGCGTTTATATTGGCAAGAAGGGCTTTTTTGTATGCGACGCTTATTGTAATTTTAGTAATTTACCTGGACGCAAAATACGGAAGCATATATGTCTTACTCGACGAAGTGACTATGATTATTGTTATTGCCGGCCCGGTAATTTGCATTATGTTAATAGGTATCGCTTACTTGCTGAAGTCTGTGTTTGCGAAAAAAAACAAGCGATATTATAGGTAAAAATCAAACGGTAAAGGCGGAAACGTAATGACGAACCTTGAGCGTATACACAATAGCAAATGCAAAAAAACAAGCCGCCGCAATTGCGGCGGCTTGTTTTTTTTTATTCACTTTTTAATGCGTAATCGCGTTGATGTCCCTTCGATTATAAAAAAATATTCCCAAGGCCGTAAGCGCCGCGGCTATTGCCGTGAGCACCGCAAGAGTTAGCGGTTCCGTTTGTTTCATGGGCAGTTCGTTGATATAACCGAACGGCGTGAGTTTGGAGAGCCACGCGGGAAAAACGCTGAGCCGGCCGATAAACACGACCAGGAACGAATATGCGTAATAGCCCCATATCGCTCCCGACGCTTTTGGCGCCGCGCCTATAAGCAGCACGGTCACGCCTATCATCACCCACAGTGCGGGCACATAAACCATGTTCGCCTCAAGCAAAAACAGGAATGTCAGTTCGGACGGGTCGGCAAGCGAGGTAACAGCCACGCCGTACAGCCCTATGACCAATGCGAACTGCAAAACAATCGCGCACACGAATGCGATCGCCGCGTAACCCGCGAGGTACCGCGTGCGGCTCACCGGGGCGGCGTGGATCAGCTCCGCGCGGATGTCGCGCTCTTCGTGCACCGCCTTTAAAATAAATATCAGCAGCGCTATCACGGTCACGAGGCTCATAATGTTGTTTATCATTGCGGAAAATAATTCCGGCAGCGTGAAGCCCGCCTGCCTGACCGCCGCCTGCATGAACGCCACCGTCTGCTCCACCGTGAAGCCCTCTGTAAACTCGATGCCCGCAGGCCCTAAGATAAGCGTGCGGTACATGTCGTTTTGCGCGATAAATTCGTCGATTTCGCCGAGCACAGACGAATACGACGCGCCCAGCATAAACATGCTGACAAGCCAAACTATTATGCCGGATTTTAAAAGCTTAAACGAAAGCCCCGCGGGGGTTTTCATCAGGAACGAGCCCTTCGCCCGGCCCGGCTTCGCGGCGATTATCCCCTGGTCGATGTCGCGCACATGGTTGAAATAAAAAGCCGCCGCTGTTATCACGGCCGCAGCCGCAACCAAGATATAAATCGGCCAAAAATTATTTTCGATATAGGCTTCCGTGCGCAGTGCCAAACCGAGCGGGCTTATCCGCGCAAGTATTTCCATGTCGGGGTTCATGTCGCCGGGGGCGCGCAGCAGATATAAAAACCCGAGCGCCATAAACGAATAGCCGGTCGCGCCGCGCGAGCTTGAAGAAAGCTGGCAGAACAGCGCCGCAAGCGCCGCGAACACGAGACCTACCGCGCCGTTTGTCATGCCCCACAGCATCGAACCCGTAAAGCACATGCTTTCGTCGCCGGTTGCGTACATGCCGAGCCCCAGCACTGCAGATAAAACGACGTTGACGATAACGACGGTGATCATAACCGCGCTTAAATTTGCGAGCCTACCCGTGGGCAGCGAACGCACGACTTCGTAGCGGCCGCGCTCTTCGTCTGTACGGGTATAGCGCGCCACCAAAAAAATGTTCATGAGCGCGACGGTTATTGCAGTAAACAGCATCATGAAGTTGGTGTAAAGCGCGCCGAACGTCCCCGTTATTGATGCGTACGCCGGGCCGACCATAGCCACCATCGCGGGTATTTCCATGATTGGCAAAAGCGAATCGAGGCTTTCTAAATCAATGGCGGTTTTCATGCCGGGCACGAGGCCCACCACGATTAATGTAAGCAGGACAATCCACGCGCAGGAGATGACGCGCTCGCGGCGCAGAATAAATTTTGTCAGCAAAAAGGAATTTTCGAAGTTCCCCTTTTTCATGACGCACCTTCCTTTTTGTAGTGACGCATGAAAAGTTCCTCAAGCGACGGCGGCGTGCTCTCGATCTTTTTGATGCCGAACTGCGTCAAGTGCGCAACTACTGTTCCCATCGCGGGCGTGTCCACCAAAAAATTTACCGAGTTGGTTTTTTCTTTCAATTCGTGAACGCCGGCTAAATTGTTTAGGCCCGTGATTTGCCTCTCCGCCGAAACTTCCATCGTGTAGCGGGTCAGGTGCCGCAGCTCGTCCAAAGTGCCGACTTCGACGAGCTCGCCCTCGCGGATTATTCCCACCCTGTCGCAAAGGCGCTCCACTTCGGACATGATGTGGCTCGAAAGGAACACGCCCTTGCCCTTGCTCTTTTGCTCCATTACGCACGCTTGAAAAACCTGCTCCATCAACGGGTCGAGGCCGCTTGTGGGTTCGTCCAGTATGTACAGGTCAACGTCCGACGCGAACGCCGCCACCAGCGCGACCTTTTGCCTGTTGCCTTTTGAATATGTGCGGCATTTTTTTGTCGGGTCGAGGTTAAAATCTTTTATGAGACGGTTGCGGAGCGCATCGTCTGTTTTTTTGCCGCGGTCGCCGCGAAGGTTGACGAACAGGTCTATCACTTCGCCGCCCGTGAGGTTAGGCCACAGGTTTACGTCTCCCGGCACATAAGCGATCTTTTTGTGTATCTCGACCGCGTCCTTCCAGGCGTCGCGACCAAAAATTTTCGCGCTGCCCTTGGTTGCCTTTAAAATCCCAAGCAGCACTCTTATTGTCGTGGATTTGCCGGCGCCGTTCGGGCCTATGTAGGCGAACACCTCGCCCTCGTTGACCTGCAGGCAAACGTCCTTTAAAGCTTCCGTTTTTCCGAAAAATTTTGAAACATTTTCCAATTCTACGCTGTAGCCCATTTTTTTCACCCTTCTGGCCATTGAATTTTATTGCTGTTTATAAAAACAAGCCCTCATTGTGTCTAAAATCTCTTTTAATTCTTCGAGATAGATATCGTAATTTTCGCGCGCCGTTTCGCCCGTTTTACCGCTTGGCGTTTCGGCTATTTTTGCATTGGCATATCCCGCAAACGTCAAGCCGATAATTTTTATCGCGGCCTTTGGGTCGATGCCGTCCCTAAAAAGCGAAAGATCCGCGTGCGCGAATATTTCCGCCACCAAATTGGCGTGCATCGACTGCAAATCCTTTAAAGCCCCGCCGGCGTTTATTTCGTGGTCGGCCTCGACATACGCCCCGGTTAAAAAATCGAACACGGACGGGAATTTCATGCACAGGTCGCGCTTGAGCAGCGACGTCTGCCAAATGCTGTCGAAGATGTCGCGCTGACGCACGTTTATCAAGTCGATGTATTCTTTCCGCATTGTCTCGACTGCGTATCTGACCATAAAATCGTAGAGCTTTTCTTTTGTCCCGAAGTAATGGAACAGCAGCCCTTTTGATATAGCAGCCTCCCTCACGATGTTGTCTGTGGAGGCTTTTTTATAACCGGATAAAAATTCTTTCATTGAAGCGTTAATAATCCGCCCGCGTTTTTCTTCGTCGAGCGTTAAAAATTTATGGTAGTCCCCCCCTTCCGCTTCGATGCGCTCACATTCCGAATTTTCGTTATCGATCATTGGACCAACTCCTTTCGGTCATAAAAAAATATTTTATTCGACTCGGTTGGTCAATAATAAATTAGTTGACTAATCAAGTCAACAATTATTTCGTATACTATCCGCGGCTTATTTGATAAATTCTTTTAAACAAGCAAATATTTTTTTGCGATTCGTATCAAATGATTTTTAGAGGGTGATTTTTACGCAAAAAGAAAAATCATGCGGCGCGGTCCTTTTCACGGAGCAGGACGGCGTCAGAAAATATGTGCTGGTGGGCCGCGGACCATTGCAAAGCGGCCGAGATTGTAACTGCGGCTTTCCAAAAGGGCATGCAGAAAAAAACGAAACGGAGCGCGAAACGGCGCTGCGTGAAATAAAAGAAGAGACATGCATTGACGCCCGGATCATAGAGGGATTTAAAAAGGAAATAAATTATGTAATGCCAAACGGCGTCGCCAAAGAAGCGGTTTATTTTCTTGCCTCGTATAAAAATCAAGAGCCAAAAAAAAGCCCCTGCGAGGAGCTTGAAGTGCTGCTGCTTCCTTTCGCGGAGGCTATTGACGCGCTAACATTTGAAAGCGCAAAAGAAATTTTGCGCGGCGCAGAAAATTTTTTAAATACGCAGACGTAAACTAAATCTTGCTTAATATGTCTATAAGCATTTCGGCTTCTTCAAACTCGGCCATAAGCAAATGGATCGAAATTTTTCTTATGAGCGACTTTGTCTTGTCGCTCGTTTGATATTTAAGCAACGAATATATCGACTTGTTCATCACTTCGGCGTCCATGTCTCGGATAGCAGCCCTTAGAGCGTTCAAGTCTTCCGCAAATTCATTGCGGTCAAAATCATCTGTCGCAATGTTTTTTTTATGAGTCAAATATTTTTCGTTTATGCTTTTGAGCATGCGTTCGAGCATAGCAAAAAATTGGTTGTTGTTGGCCCGAAGATATTCTATGTCTCCGTTTTTTGCCGCTTCTTCAAGCATGCCGGCTGTTCTCGAAAGCTCGTCCGCGCCGATATTTGCCGCCGCGCTCTTTAGCGCGTGCACATGCGTCACGAACAACGGAAAGTTTTCGTCTTCAATGCATGTTTTTATTTTGTCTATCCGTTCCAAACCGTCCTCGTAAAACGTCGCGAGGGTTTCGCGGTAGAGCTCCGCCGTGCCGCCCGTCATCTGTATGCCTATCGTTGTATCGAGGCCTTCGATGCGCATCGATTCGCCCGCGTTTCTTTTGCTTTTATGTCCTTTGTCCGTTTCCCTTACCGCGCCGATCTGTTTTTCTTTTGGTATCCACTTTTCCAAAATCGTATTTAAATGGGTTGTGTCGATCGGTTTGGATAAAAAATCGTCGAAGCCGTTTTGCAAAAACATTTCGCTCATGCCCGCGATTATGTTTGCGGTAAGCGCGACAATAGGAAGGTATTGAAAATAATCCGTCCCGTCGTTAAGCGCCCGGATTATGCCCGTCGCTTCTATGCCGTCCATTTCCGGCATCCTGTGATCCATAAAAACGATGTCATATTTTTTTGTTTGCACGGCGGCGATCGCCTCTTTGCCGCTCTTGCACAAATCGACTTCCATTTCGTACGGCAGCAGCAGCCCGCTCGCCACTTTTAAGTTTGTATTGATGTCGTCAACTATCAAAAGCTTTGCGTCGGGCGCGGTAAACCTCGCAGACGTTTCCTTTTGCTCGCTGTATGAATAGCCGCCGGTTTCGCCGTTATACAGGTTAGCGACGGACATTGCGTGCGCCGGCATATAAATGACGTTCCAGTTTCCAACCGGCGCGGACTCGCCGAATTCGATCAGCAGCACGATCTGTTTCATGTCGATAAATTCCATCAAGGCGTCCTTGTGTTTTCTGAACAGTCCGTTTGCCAAAAAGATATATGAAAATTTATCTTTTTCTACGATTGCGCGCAGGTTTTCAACTTCGTCTACAAGCTCGCAGTTTACCCCGAGGTTGTTGATCGTATTGAAAAGAGACTCGGCGTATTTTTCGCGCCGCTCGTAATAGACGACGCTCTTGGTGTTCGGGTTTTCTACCTTTGCTAATTTTTCTCTTTTATGGATTTTTTGCGGCAGGTTGACCACAAACTTGCTGCCGACGCCAAACTCCGAATTGACTGTTATGTTCCCGTTCATTGTCTTTACGATATTCCATGTAATGGCAAGCCCGAGGCCTATGCCGTCCGTGCTTTTCGATTCCGTTTCGACCTGATAATAACTTCGGAACAGTTTTTCGATGTCTTTTGGTTTTATTCCCCTGCCCGAATCTTCAACCGCCATTACAAGCATCAGCGTCTCTTCGTCTGCCGCATGTCCGCTGACATTAAACGAAACGTAGCCGTTGTCGGTATACTTAACCGCGTTTCCAAGCAGGTTTATCAAAATCTGGCGTATCCGCGTTTCGTCGCCTACGAGCATGTTGGGCAGGTTGCTGTCCACGTTGACAACGAATCTGAGCTGCGAATCAACCGCTCTCATGCGGATAATGTTAACTACATCGTTTATCATTGACGAAAGCAGATACGGAACGGGAATGATCTGCATCGTGCCCGATTCTATTTTCGACAAATCGAGTATGTCGTTGATTATAGAAAGCAGATTGGTTGCCGCTTGTTTAACAGTCGTTGCGTGCTCGCGTACAATGTCCGACATATCTTCACGCAGCGCAAGTTCGGTGATGCCCACGATAGCGTTCATGGGCGTCCGTATCTCATGGCTCATCTTGGCAAGAAAATCGCTCTTGATCCGGCTTGCGTCCGTCGCTTCCTTTAACGCGGTTTCGAGATCCTTTTCCATTTCTTTCATCATTACGGTGTTTACGCAAAGATAAGCGGCGGAACGCATGGCTTCCACAGCATTCTCGTCAAAAAATCTTTCCCTGCACCGGTCTTCGTATATCACGAAACCCCAAATATCGTTTTCGCTGTCGAACGAAATTGGCGTGACAAGCGTGGACATTACTTCGTGATATTCCAAAAGTTTTTTTATTGTCTCGTCTTGTATTTGGCTGACGGGACCGTTTATAACCAACTCGCCTGCTAATATCCGATCCCAGTGAGATGAAATTTGATTGAGCGGGACATTTATAAATTCGTCTTCCGGCGGTATGGAGCCGCCTTTTTCTACTTCCCACCTGTAAATTTTTGTCGTGTGGATCATGTCGTGCATTTTTGTGTTGCGCCAGATCGACAGTCTGTCTATGTTTGCTACATCCGCTATTATTTGAATGCCCGCCGCCATTTTTGCGTCGAACGACTCTTCGTAAAACGACAGGAACCGCACGGACATTTCGTTCAGTTTTTCCAGCCGGTTGGTCGTCGCCATTATGTCGCGCATCATTTTTTTGCGTATCAAAGCAAATGATATGAGCTTGCTTGCGGATCGCAGTATCAGTTCTTCGTATTCTGTAAAAAACCTTTCCCTATTGCAGTCGTCAAAACCGATAAACCCCCAAAAATCTTCGTGCAGCATCACGGGGACGATCAGCACCGAAATTATTCCCTGCGCCTCCATTTGCTCTCTAAGCGCGTCCGGCATATCACGGACAATCTTGTTGATGCACCGACCGTTTTTCAATTCGTCTTCCCATTGCGGCGCTACCTCGTCGTAAGGCATGTCGACGACAAAATCTTTGTCCTGCTGCGGCTCGACGTTTTCGGACCACTCATATATTTGCGTCGCATATAATTTGTCGTCGATACTTTTATTTTGCCAGATATACATCCTGTCCACGTCTACAGACTTAGACAGCATACCCATCGCGGTGTTTATGTTTTTGTCAATGCGTTCTACGTCGGGTTCATACAGGACATGCGATATGTTGTTCATGGTTTCGAGCAGATTGTTTTGATAAGTTATGTCTTCAAGCAGGCGGTTGTACTTCCGCAGATCGCGCCCGTAACCGAATATTGCAAAATCGTCGCCGTACTCGACGCGGGTGAGCGTAACCTCCACAGGTATCATCGTGCCGTCAAGTTTGCGGTGCATCCACTCGAACGTAACAGTTCCTTCTTTTACCGCCGTTTCGAACATTGACCTGCTCTTTTCAACCGAAAGCGTTCCGTCGGGTTGATATCCCGGCGTCAGCGTGTGGAACTGGTTTATTAAGTCACGCTTTTCCATATCGAAAATCCTGAGCGCTTCCTTATTGCAGTCGATAACTTGATTATCCAAGCTCCATAAAAGGCAAATAAGCGGGATCGTATCAAACATGACAGCCAACCGCTTGTGATCCTCTTCGGCCATTTTCAACTGCCGCTGTTCGGTTATGTCCGTTATGAAACCTTCAAGCAGCAAGGGTGTGCCGTCGGTATTCGATTCGACAACGCGGCTGAATTCCCAAAGCCATTTCACGCTGTCGTTTTCCATATTTACCCGAACGACCGTTTCGAACGGCGTACCGTCTTCAAACAATGCCCTGCGGTGTTCCAAAAACGTATTGATGTCGTCACGATGTATTTTTTTAAGCAGAATGTTTGCGTTTTTTCCGAGGAGTTCATCGGGTGTATAACCCAGGAGCTCGTAGCTCCCGTTGCTTACGAAAGTAAAAATCAGCCCTCTTTCGAAACTTTCGCACTGATACGCCATGCCCGGCAGGTTTGTAAGCATCGTTTGGGTGCGGCGCATCAATGTGTGGCGCTTTACATTCGTTATAACTATTGTCATGAAGTCCGCGAGCGACGACGCAAAATCCTGCTCTTCTTTCGTCCATACGCGCCGTTCGGGATACGATTCGTTTTTGTGCTGTTCGATGCATAAAACGCCGAACAATTGGCCGTCCAAATTAATGGGCGCGACCATAAACGCGCACAGACTTTCCGCAACCGCGTACACGGACATCAGCAGCGCGTTGTCTGCTTTCGCGTCGTTTGCCACAAAAAGCCGCTGGGTTATCAATGTTTCTTTGTATTCGGACTGTTCGTCCATGTCGATTGTATCCTGCGGAATATGTTTGAAGCCGTCTACGGAATATTCTGCGATCAGTTCCATTCCCTTGCCGTAATTGGACAGCGACCATATAGAAACGCACTGCGCGTTTATTGCCGTGCAGCCTTCCGCAGCGATTACGGCGGCGGCCTCGTTAAGGTCGCCGGAAGATAAATACTGCGACTTGGTAATCCTGATCAAAGTATCGCTAAAATTTTTGTGCGCCGAAGCTTTCGCCTTGGATACATAAGAAAAAAACGCGAACAGCATTATGGTCATAAAAAACCCGACCGAAGACAAATCATAAGAAAGGCCGAACAGCGGATATGACAGCGCGCTGTTAAGCAGCAGCGGAACAACTGCGCTTACTCCCGTTATTATTAAAAGAGGATATTTTTTAAAATTTCTCGCTATGTAACTAAAGAGGACGTAGTAGACAACCGCGGCGCACAGCAAAATTATTGACAGGTGGATCCAAAAAAGGATCCCTTCCGCCGGCACCGGCTTGCCGTGCGGCTCGGGAACCGTTATGTGGGTGAAGTACATATGATGCAGCGGGTTCGTAAGAAGCGACGCGACATCAAGCATCGGCAGCACAATCAGCAAAATTTTTACTATTTTATAATTGGTAAGTTTAGATTCGGTAAAATTTAACAAGAACCAAAATGTCATGTACGGCACTATTATGACGAGCATTACCTTAAAGATGTAAATAAATTCGTAATATTCCGGATTAATAAAAAGCTTGACCGACTCTATCAATGTCCAAATTAATACAGCGGAACAAAGCTGGCAAAAACCCTTTAAACGATTGTCTGTGCTTTCGCCGAGCCGAAGTTTATACAGAAGCAGGCCGATGGACGCGTTGACGATGAGATATAAAAAGAATAAGACATACTCACCCATTCCATTTTCTCCTTTCTTCGTCAAATTCGGCTTCGTTTATTACCAACACATCGACAAGATCGGGATCAAAATGGGTTCCGGTGCAATTTTTTATTATGTTTATCGTTTCACGGTGCGTTTTTTTGATTTTGTTCGGGCGGTTTGCCGTAAGCGCGTCATAGACGTCGATGATGGCCATTATCCTGCCCTGCAGCGGGATGCCGCTGCCTTTTAAACCGTGCGGGAATCCGGTGCCGTCCCATTTTTCGTGATGGCTTCCGGTCATCGCTTCGGCGTGGTACATCAGGCTTCCGTCTTCGATGCAGTCCTTTATCTGCCTGATAATTTTTATGCCGAACTCGATGTGCGTGGTGACGCTGCTCACCTCGTCCGCTACATACTCTCCCGATTCGTTTAATATGATGTCGTATGTGTTCTGTTTTCCGATATCATGGAACTGAGCCGAAAGCAAAAATATTTCTTTGTCCCAGGAAAAAATTTCCGCCCTAAACCTGTCGTTTTCTATAAGAGCGTCGAAAAATATCGAAAGGTAATTGCCGATCCTTTCAGCCCTGCTTTTTTCGACGCCGCCGTGCATGCTTATTTCGTGCGCGATTGTCTTTAGCGCAGGCCGGAAATTGTCGCTGCCTATGTCTCCTATTTTTCTTATGATCGCATCTTTTTTAAACTCTTTTTCGTGAGTCAAAAAAATATCGACTACATGCGGATCAAACTGGCTGCCGCGCTCATTTTTAATTATTTCCATCGAATGCTCGTGCGAGTATGCTTTTTTATACGGCCTTTCGTTAGTAAGCGCGTCATATACATCCACAATCGCCATTAGCCTGCCTTGCAAAGGTATTTCGTCGCCTTTGAGCCCGAACGGATAGCCGTTGCCGTTCCATTTTTCGTGATGGGTTCCCGCAAGCACCTCGGCGTTCTGTAAAAAACTGTTGTCCGACGTATTGTTTTCGATTTTACGGATGATGTTGGCACCGTAAAGCGCGTGCTTCTTCATTAAGTCAAACTCGGTTGCGGTCAGTTTGTCCGCTTTCATAAGGATGTCGTCCTTAACCGAAATTTTTCCGACGTCGTGCAGCTGGGACGACATGATAAACAGGTCTATGTCCCATTTCGATAATTCGTCCGAATAAACACCGTGCTCCAATAAAAAATCAACGAGCAGACGCAAATAGTGCTGCGTCCGCTCGATATGGCCTCCGGTTATGTTGTCGCGGCACTCGACAAGCTCCGCAACGGTTTTTAATATCGCGTTTTGCAATTCCAAAATTGTTTTGGTCTTTTTGTTCACTTCGATTTCGAGCGACATATTGTACCTGTGAAGATCCTTTTTTTGCTTTTCCATCAACAGGTGAAGATCAATACGCTTGATGAGCAGTTCTTTTGACGACGGCTTGTTTATGTAGTCCACCGCCCCCATGCCGAGACCCGCGATTTCGTTTTCGGGGTTGATCTTCGCCGTCAAAAAAATTACCGGTATGTTTGCCGTCCTTTCGTCCTGCTTCAGCTTCTCCATTACTTTGTAGCCGTCCATCTCGGGCATTTCAATATCCAAAACAATCAGGTCCGGCGTAATCCTTTTTAACAACATAAACAATTTTTCGCCGGAAGGCGCCGTAAACACATTGTATTTATCGGCGAGGTTGTTGCGAGCTACATTCAGGTTAGTAATGTCGTCGTCCACCATTACAATTGTTTCGCGATTTTTTTCCATATTGTCCGCCCCTAATATCGCATTGTCACGTTCTGTATAGTTTATCTTTCATTGTAATTTCTTTAGTACTTGCAAAGCTTCCACAGTTTTATCTGCGTGAGCAGGGCATGTGTTATCACCGGGTTTTCCATGTCGAGGTTTAAGATGTCGCCGATTTTTTGGACTCTGTACCTGAGGGTATTTTCGTGTATGTACAAGTCCGCCGCCGCTTTTTTATACGAGCCGCGCTCAAGCAAAATTTCAAGCGTCCGTATCCCGTCGAAATTAAGGCCCGACTTGCTGCTGTCGAGCAGCTGCATGTAGTGCAGGTCGATCCGCGATGGATTAGCCCTGCGCAATATGTCGTAAACCGAAACCATGGAAAATAAAAAGCATTTTTTGTCGTCCCACAATAATTTGCCGAGCGTAAACGCATCCCTTGCCTCTTTGCAACTCTCCTGCATTTTTTCCGCGCCCGCGTAGAACCTTCCCATGCTGACAAATCCGACAGGAGTTTCGCGCAAAAAACATTCCAGCTCTTCTGACAGTATGTTTTGCCAGATTTCGTGCGACTCGCCCGTATTTTTCATGCACAGCCCGATCAATACGTACGCCTCGCCGTCCGTTTGCCCGCGCGAATACCGGCACGACGCCGTCGCGAGCTTTGCGAGCCGCGCCGTTTTTGCCGCTTCGCATACGCGGCCGTATACGGCTGTTGGGCTGTCCGAATGAATTAACAAAACGCCGTACAAATAATCGTTTTCTTTTTTAGATTTGCCTTTGCAATTTTCGCTGCCTGCGCTAAACATTTGCTTCGGCAAAAATTCCGCATTTTGCCCGCTGTTTTTTTCAATCTCGAAGCGTGTCTCGTAAAAACACGCGAGGATGTCGCTCCAAACAAACAGGGGCGGAATTTCGACTATCGGGAAACATAGCGAATTTGCCGTTTCAATTACGTTGGCAGGAATTTTTTTTATGAAGCGTTCTTTTTTTATCCCGAGGCAGCTTGCGCCGGCTTCGGCTAATT
>WRDG01000039.1 GCA_009783525.1 Defluviitaleaceae bacterium
AAGCTCCGAAAAATCTTCCTCCTTCCCTTGACAACACCGTACGTGCTACAATTTGTTTATCATTATCTTGGAAGTTTTGATCTTTACAGAAAATTGATTACACGGCCTTAAAAAGGAACTTTTTTACTGTTAATTTCAATAATTATCATTTATTTTTTATTTATAATGGTTTTCGTTCTATGGAACGATAATAGCAGAAGATCGAGCTTTATTATTTTTTGGTGGAGCGTTGTGTTAATCCCGTTAGTTTTTCCGATATTAGGTAAACATAATTATTTTTATTTAAATTCAAAAAAACCAAATATTTGGATGATCATTAGTATAACATTTACTATATGTTGGTTTACTTTACATATATTTGCTTCATCATTTATCCAAAGGACAATGGATTTTTTTTTATGTGTAAATCATCAATATACATCAACAATTATAGAAGCGTATAATGTATCAACTAACAGAAGAAACCAAATAATTTACGCAGAACCATACATATTTAAACTTGACACAAGTGTTTTTATTTATGCCAAACAATATGAGTCATATAAAGTTATTTATCTTCCTAATAGCTTGTACGTTATTGACATAATTGATTTAAAAACAGGTTTTTCATTATTAAAAAATGACTATCCCTTTAGTTCGGGACATTAACTTTTTTTGACAAAATAATAACCAATAATTTTAAATAACGACGATTTTCATCATGGAGTCACTGTACCTGTACGCGGTGTGTATATAAAACATTCGACCAAATTTGTTTTAAAGATCAAGTCAACCGTCCGTCATCTTCACCAAAATTTTTATTTTACCGTCAAAATTGTTTTGGGCCGCGGCAAACGCCTCGGCCGTTTTTTTTGCCGGGAATATATGCGTGACGAGCGGTTCGAGGTTTAGCCTGCCGCTTGCCATCAGGCTCATCACTTGGGGGACGCGGGGCGCGCCGGTTATTCCCGTTAGGGTGAGGTTGTATAAAACTATTCGGTCAAGGACGAAGCTGTCGTTTATTTTGCCTTCGTAAAAACCGAGCATGGCTACGCGGCATTTAAACGCGGCGCAGTCAAGCGCCCGGTCAAGCGCGTCTGCGGAACCCGACGCCTCTATAATTTTTGAAGCTTTTTTTTCGCCGGACGCATTAAAAAATGCGGCCGGCATTTTATTTTCCGAAGTGTTTACGGCGGCGTCCGCGCCTATTTTCAAACCTATGCCCAATTTTTTTTCGCTGCGGCCCGCGATAACTACTTTGTCCGCGCCGAAAATTTTTGCCAGGGCGGCTGCGCTCATCCCAACCGCGCCCGTGCCGGTTACCAAAACGGTATCGCCCTTGCCTATGTCAAGCGCTTCCGCCGCGGCGTAGGCGATGGTTGCGAGCTCGATCAGCGCCCCCTGCTCGAACGATACGCTGCCGTCCAAATGGAACATGTGCCGCTCGGGCATGAGGATGTACTCCGCAAACGAGCCGTAATGCCACGCGTTGACCGTTCCGAGCGACCTGCCGTGCGGGCAGCGGTAAATATCGCCCGCTAAGCAAACGGAACACTCGCCGCAGCTTACACCGTTGTCCGAAACAACGCGGTCGCCCGGCTTGAAGCGCGTGACCTTTGAGCCGACGCTTTCGACCACGCCGGACCATTCGTGGCCGACGCTGATCGGATATTTGGCGGTACCGTCTTTCGCAAAGCTGACGCCGCCGGTAAGCAGTCCGATGTCCGTGCCGCATACGCCGCTGTAAACCACACGCGAAACGACGTCGCGCGGACCGGGTGCCGGTTTTGGCAAATCCGTTTCGCGCAAAACACCGGGCTTTTCTATAATGAATGCTTTCATGTCAATCTGTTCGATTTCATGCTTTCGTACTCAGCCTGCGCCCTGTCGTACAAACTGCGGTCTTCATCCGTGACGGGAAATATTTTCGGCACCGAATCCGGCACTCCGGCTTCGTTCATCGCCACGAACGTGAGCGTCGCGGCGTTGGTTTCGATGGTCGAGCCCGTAAACATATTTTCCGCCTTGACCTGCACCTTGACCTTTATGGACGTCCGGCCCGACCAAATGACGCGCGCGTTGAGCATGACCATCTCGCCCTTACGAATCGGATGGCGGAAGTCGACGCTCTCGATCGAAACGGTGGCGACCTCCTTGCGCGCAAAACGCTTGGCGGCGAGCGCGCCCACGATGTCCACCCAATGCAGCAGCCGTCCGCCAAGAAGGTTTTCAAGCTGGTTGGTGTCGTTGGGCAGCACGAGCTGCGTCATGTTTATTTCCGTGTCCGAAGGACATATTTGCATCGGCGTCATCTCCGTAAAATTTTTTTGCAGCGTGTCGGTTCAAAAAGCCGCGCCGATTATTTTTTGCGCGCGTCGGCAAGCGCGAGCGTTTTAAAATCAAGCTTTCGGTAGAAGCAGTCGTTGGCTTTGCCGTCCGTGCTCGTATGGCATATGCCGTTTCTGTCCGGGCTCACCTTGTACACCAATGAATTTTGCTCGCAGTTGACGTAAATTTCACGTAGGGTAAAGGTGTTGCCGGACTCCTTGCCCTTGTGCCACAGCTCATTGCGCGAAGTGCTCCAAAAAACCGCCTTGCGGAGTCTGATCGATTCGAGAAGGGCCCGCTCGTTTGCGTAAGCGATCAAAATGACTTCGCCCGTGTCCGCGTTTTGCACGGCGACGGGCAGCACTTCGCAGGCGATCGATTTTATTTTGCAAAAATTTAATCTTAGCTCGCTCGTGCCTTCGATTGTCGCGGCGTTGTGCGGCGCGTCCAAAAAAATTTCCATCCGTCGCCCGCCTTTCTTAAAATATTTTTGCGATTATAACACAACGGCCGCCTTTTTTTGACAAGGCGGGCCGCAAACATGATAATGAAAAAAAACGCCGTAGTGTCAGGAGAGACAATGAAAAAATTCAGCTCGCAGTTCCGCGCGGCGGTCCCGTATTTTATTCTTGCCGTCGCCGTAATCATTTCGTACCGGATAATCACCGAGTTCCATGTGATACTAAATTTTTTCAGCGGCTTTTGGAATATCGTCAAACCATTTTTTTACGGATTTATTTTGGCGTATCTGCTAAACATTCCTTTTTCCGCGCTGCAGCGTCTGTTCGGAAAGGCGAAGTGGAAATTTTTTGCCAAACGGAAAAAAGGGCTGAGCGTCATTATCGTCTACCTGCTGTTTGTCGTGACGGTCGCGTTCGTTTTGCAGCTTGTCATTCCCGCGCTGTACAACAGCATCGTCTATTTTGTAACAAACTTCGCCGCGTATTACGAGCGCGCGCTTATGTACGTAAATTACATAAACGACCTGGACATAATCAGCATAGACATAAGCATAGACGGGATAATGGCCGCCGTTCAAAACCAGCTCCACTTCGTAAGCGAAGACGGCGCGTTCGTACCGATGGAGATGCTCGTGGACGGCTTTGCATCTACCATAATAAATTTGTCCGTCGCGCTGCTTAACACCGTTTTGGCGTTTGTTTCGTCCGTATATTTTTTGCTCGAAAAAGAAAAAATCCTGTCTTTTATTAACAGGATGACAAGAGCCATAACATCGGACGGCGTATATAAAACGGTGGTAAAAAACGCGCACAGCCTTAATAAAAATTTTAAGCAGTATCTCCGCACGCAGACAATGGACGCGCTCATACTCGGCACGATCGTCACGATCGAAATGCTCGTGATCCGTTCGCCGTTCGCGCTCATAATAGGCGTGACGCTCGGGCTTTTAAATTACATACCGTATTTTGGGTCGCTGTTCGGTTCGGTTGCCGCCGTAATAGTAATCGCTTTGACTCAGGGCATACCCGTCGCTGCGATAGCGGCGGTTATGCTGATCATTACGCAAAACTTAGACGGCAACGTGATACAGCCGAAGCTGATGGGCGGCTCGTTCCGCATCAGCCCGCTGCTCGTGATCATAAGCATCACTATCGGCGGCGCGGTTTCGGGCATACTCGGGATGATTTTTGCGATACCCATAGTTGCTTTTTTAAAGGACATGACGGAAAACACCATATACAACTTCGAGCGGCGCAAAATGGAAAAAGATTTGCTGCCCGACGAAACGGACGAATGAAACGGTAAGTTTTACGTATAAAAAAACCCTCCGGTTACCGGAGGGGAATGAAACGGCAAGTTTTACGTATAAAAAAACCCTCCGGTTACCGGAGGGGAATGAAAAGGCAAGTTTTACGCAAAAAAAATCCCTCCGGTTACCGGAGGGTTTTATTGTTTAATGAAATTTTTAACCGAGCAGCGAAAGCAGTGTATTGTTTTGCTGCTGCTGTTGCTTTTGCATAAACGCTCTGTATTGGTTGACTGTGTTGTCTCTGCTTAAATCCGTGGTGGCTTTTGCAACGTCGAGGTCCGTTATGCGGCTTTTTGCCGACGCCTGGTTAAGCATCGTAATGCTGTTTGAATTAACGGTATGGTCGAACTTGTTTGAAACCGCGCCGAGATACGCGCGCGTATTTGAAACCTGCGCCATTGCGTCGTCAACCTTGCCGAGCATCTCGACCGCGTTAGGTTTTCCGCTTGCATCGGTTCCTTCGACGCTGTAGCCGGAAAGCATGCGCGCTATGCCGCTCATGTCCGGGATCGTCACGCTCGCGCCGGACGCATCCGCATACGAAGCTGTATGCTGGTTGACGAAAGAGCCGTCTAAAAGTTTTTTATTGTTAAATTCGGTGTTGCGCGCTACATCGTTTATGCCTTGGATCATTTGGTCTATTTCCATTTGGATAAGCGCTCTGTCGCTGTCGTTATAAATTCCGTTTGAAGCTTGGACGGTAAGTTCGCGGATACGCTGAAGGCCGTCGTCGATTGAAGCCAGCCCGCCTTCCGCGGTTTTGACGAGGTTTTGCATATCAAGCGTATTGTCCGTACCTTTGTCAAGCCCTCTTATTTGCGCTTCCAATGCCTGTGCGACGGCAAGCCCCGCCGCGTCGTCCGCGGCGGAATTGATGCGGTTCATGCTCGACAGTTTTACCATTGCGTCGCTCATTTGAATCCGTGCGGCGCCCGTTACGGTCATACTCATTTTTTAACCTCCCTTATACTACGGCAGGCGAATTATAAATCATTATTCGGTTTTGCTCAAGAGCTTTATTGCGCTTGCGCTTCCCGCCTGCTCCCATTCGTCGAAGCCCTTCATTACGGCGTCGAACGTCTTGTAGCTTATCTCGGGCAGCTTGCCGCCCCAAGAATTTTCGGCCATTTTCAATCCTTTTTCGACCGCTTCACGAAGGACGGCGATTTTTGACGGGTCGCCGCCGGACAGCGCCACGGCGAAATCCAAAATGCGGGCGGCGGTATTTTCGACGCTGTAGTAACCGCCTTCTTCTATGTCTTTTTGAGCTGCGAGACGGGTCGCTTCGTCGACTTCGAGCATTTCGAAATCGGCCCGGGTGAACGTCATGGGATCTCTGCCGAACAGCGCCTGCTGTACCTTGTCGGCTTGTTTACCGAGCAGCCCTTCGACAAGTTTGCGGAAATTTTCAACCTGCCGTTCGCTTTCGGCCATCAGTTGTTTAATTTTTGCGGCGTCCGGTTTGTATGCCTCGCCTTTTTTTTCGGACGGGGTGTAGACCGCCGCCTTGTCCTCTTCGGGCTTGACTGCCGGCTGCGCCGTTTCCTGCGCCTGTGCCGGCGCGGCGTACGCGGAACCCGCGGTTTGGCCCGCGCCCGCGATAATATTGTTTACGTCCATGTTTGACGAACCTCCTGTTAATTTCGTTTTGTACAAATACCGACATATGTGAACCTCTGTTTGCTCCGTCTCGTCCGAATTTTTACCCGCCGTTGAAATATTCGGACGGGCTAAAATCCGTTTCAACCGGGCAAACAGAGGTTCACATATTTGTATCGTCAGTATTTGTAAGATATATTATGTTTGTAACAAAATTGTGAATTTACTTGCGTTACGGAAAGGGTTTGCGCAAATGGAAATCATACGGATTTTGGCGGCGGAGTGCGGCATTGCCGCATGGCAGGCCGAAAACGCTGTCAAGCTGATCGACGAGGACAACACGATCCCGTTTATCGCTCGGTACCGGAAAGAACTCACGGGTTCGCTCGACGACCAGGTACTGCGCGCCCTGCACGAGCGGCTGCTGTACCTTCGCGGGCTTGCGGAACGCAGGGAGCAGGTCGTCCGCTCCATTGAAGAGCAGGGATTAATGACGGACGAAATTTACGCCGCGATTTACGCCGCTTCGACGCTCGCGGAAATTGAAGACATCTACAGGCCGTTTAAACCGAAGCGGCGCACACGCGCAACAATTGCCGCCGAACGCGGGCTTGCGCCGCTCGCGGACATAATATTCGCGCAGGAATTGGAAACAGATGCCGAAGCGGCAGCGATGCCGTTTATCAACGCGGAGCTTGAGGTGCCGACGGCGGCGGACGCAATCGCCGGCGCGTGCGACATAATCGCCGAGCGCATCGCGGACGAGCCCGAGTACAGATCGCTCATAAGAGCGCTGATGAACGGCGAGGGTTTCGTCGTGGCGAAGGGTGCAAAAGACGCGGAAGGCGACGACGAGGCCGCCGTTTACGAAATGTATTTCGATTTTAACGAGCCTGTTTCGAAAATTGCGGGCCACCGGGTGCTGGCCGTAAACAGAGGCGAAAAAGAAAACCGCCTCAAGGTTTGCGTCGAACCGCCGGACGAAAAAATAATTTCTGAGCTTCAAAACAGGATCGTGTATGAAAACAGATTTACGAAGCAAATAATGGCGGACACTGTCGCGGACAGTTACAAGCGGCTTATCGCGCCGAGCATCGAGCGCGAAATAAGAAACGCCCTTACGGAAAAATCGGAAGAGGGCGCGATCCGCGTGTTCGCAGAAAACCTCCGGCAGCTTTTGCTTTCGCCGCCTGTGCGCGGCAAGACGGTGCTTGCGCTCGACCCCGGATACCGCACCGGCTGCAAGACTGCCGTGGTTGACGAAACGGGCCGCGTGCTCGAAACGGGCGTGATCTATTGCACGATCGTTAAAGACACGGAACCGTCCAAGCAGACGATGCTTAAATGGATAAAAAAACACAGGGTTAATTTGATAGCAATAGGCAACGGCACGGCTTCGCGCGAAACCGAGGCGGTCGTGGCGGAAATGCTTCGGGAGCACGACCTGCGGGTGCCTTACGCCATCGTCAACGAAGCGGGCGCGAGCGTGTACTCCGCGTCAAAACTCGGCGCCGAAGAATTTCCCGAGTTTGACGTCGCGCTGCGCAGCGCGGTTTCGATCGGGCGGCGGCTGCAGGATCCGCTTGCGGAACTCGTCAAAATAGATCCCAAGAGCATAGGCGTGGGACAGTACCAGCACGACATGAACCAAAAGCGTTTGGGCGACACTCTCGGCGGCGTCGTCGAAGACTGCGTCAACGCCGTGGGGGTTGACCTCAACACCGCTTCGGTCAGCCTGCTTTCGTATGTGGCGGGCGTGACGGGCGGCGCGGCGAAAAATATTATCGCGTACCGCGAAGAAAACGGCCGCTTTAAAAACCGTGACGAATTGTTAAAGGTAAAAAAATTAGGCCCTAAGGCCTTCAAGCAATGCGCCGGGTTTTTGCGGATACCCGGCGGCGACAACCCGCTCGACAACACGGGCGTGCATCCGGAGAGCTACGAAGCGGCCGAAAAAATTTTGCCGCTTATTAACAATGAAGGCATCGATTCGCTTTCCGGCAAAGCGGCGGAAAAATTTGCCAAGCAGTTGAGCATAGGCGTGCCAACGCTGACGGACATCGTCAAGGAGCTGCAGCGGCCCGGCCGCGACCCGCGCGACGAGCTGCCGCCGCCGCTGCTGCGCAGCGACGTGCTCGAAATGGAAGACCTGACCGAAGGCATGATCCTCAAAGGGACTGTGCGCAACATCGTGGATTTCGGCGTGTTTGTGGACATCGGCGTCCACCAGGACGGGCTCGTGCATTTATCTCAAATAGCGGACAAATTTATCAAGCACCCGCTCGACGCGGTCAAGGTGGGCGAGGTGGTCAGCGTGAAGGTGCTGGCCGTGGATTTGAAGCGGAAAAGAATATCGCTTTCAATGAAAGGTTTGCAGTCGTAAAAAAAAACAGCTTGCAGTTTTTGTTTACATACGGGCGCGCATTGCGCGCCCGTATTTATGTTTCAAGCTTTTTTCTTTTTTAGAAGCAGCACAAGCAGGCAAGTGAGCGCGCAAAGCGGAAAAATCGTCCCGACGAGGATCGCTGTGCGCAGCCCGTCGCGGTCTGCGACCATCCCTGCTATCCACGGGCCCACGGACGCGCCCGTGTCACCCGCGGCGGCCATGATCGCAAACATCCACGCGCCCGCGAGCGGGAAGCGGTCAACCGAAAGCGAAAGCGCGCCGGGCCACAGCAGGCTCACGCCCAGGCCGCATGCGACGCACATCACAAGCCCGAACAACGGCACGGGCGAAAGCGCCACGATCAAATAGCAAACGACGGCGAGGCTCGCTCCGGCGATCATGATCGCATGTAGGTTCAGCTTGCGTTTGCTGCCGAGTATGCCGTAGCCCGCGCGGCCTATACCCATCATGACGGCGAACATGCACATCCCCGCGCAGTCGCCCACAACTTTCGGGAACTCGAACACGACTTCCATATATGCGGAGGTCCACTGCATGATGGTGATCTCCGCCGCGCCGCCGAACATTATCGTGAGCAGCAGCACAAAAAAAACAGGCTCACTCCAAAGCGAGCGGGCCTTTGTTTTTTTGTCTTCCGGCACCGGCGGCGCAAGCGGGCACGCCGCAAAAATAAATGTGTTGGCGATTGGAAGTATCGCCCAAAGCGCGGTGATAACAGGCCAGTGTTCTTTGCCGAAGCCGAACAGGAACAGCGTGGTAAGAAGAACGACCGCGACCGTGCCCCAACAGTAGAACGAATGCAGCAGGCTCATGTTGGAAGATTTGTCTTCAGCGGGGATGGCGTTAATGATCGGGCTGATGATTACTTCGAGCGCGCCTCCGCCCGTCGAATAGAGCAGCGTGGCGAGTACCAGCGCGGAATATGTTGTAAACGGCAGCACGGGCGCCATAGCGAGCGTGATCAAACCCGCCGCAATCAATAGGTGGCCCGCCACGGCAATTTTTCGGAAGCCCCAGCGGTCCACGACGAAACTGAGCAGTATGTCCACCGCCAGCTGCGTGGCGAAGTTTACGAGTACGAGCGCTCCGAGCTGTGTGTAAGAAAAACCGAACTGCTCCCTCAACGGGATAAACAGCAGCGGCATCAGGTTGATAATTGACGCGTGGCTGCAGTAGGCGACGTAGCAGGCGGCGGTGGTCAAGCGGTATTTTTTATCCAAGAATATACCTCACTATTGCGGCGCAGCCCTCGCAGTCCGCTTCGGCGCGGTGGTCGGCGGGGCGCGCATGTCCTATGTGGTTCAATACTGCCTGAAGGCGGTGGCTGTGCAGCGAGGGGAACATCCTTCTTGCCGCGTCCAGCGAGTCCGCGTACAGGCAGATGAAATATTTTCCGGCGCGGTCAAACTCGGCTTCTAAAAACGAAATATCAAACGGCGCGTTGTGGCATACCACCGTCGAGTTTCCGATCAAGCCGAGCAGTTTATCCGCGACGGCCTTAAAAGGCGGCGCGTCCTTTAACATCCCGTCCGTAATGTTGTTTACCGCGGCGGCGTCGGGCTTGACCCTGCAGCCGGGGTTTACGAGCGAAACGAATTTTTCTGTCAGATTTAATTTTTCATATTTGAGCGCGCAAATTTCTACAATGCGGTCGTATTTTGCAAACAGCCCCGTGGTTTCGACGTCTATCGCCACGAACGATTCCGACAAAAATTCGCGCCACTTGGGCGAATAAAATTTGACCGGTGCGGACCGGAGCTGGGTCACGGTTTAATATTTTTCGCTGCGATTTTTTTTGCGTCGGGCAAAATTTTCACAGGTAGACCCACTTCTCGTTTTCGAACGACTCGATTGCGGCGCAAAGCACCTTTTGGTTTATTTCGCCGTCCGCCATTGTGGCCGCGAGCCCGTCGCCCTTGTTATTTATTATATCGAAGAACGACTGCATCTGTTCCGTGTTGAACCGGTGCGGGATGGGCAGCTTGACGAACGCCTTTGCGTCGCGGTAAACGTCACCCGCGCAAACCTCGATGCTGTCGCCGTCTTCGAGGTTATAAATGAGCGCGCCCTTTTCGCCGTAAATTTCCAACCGTTGATAATTGCCGCGCGCGTATGCGTAGCGCGAGGTGCAGAGCGTGCCCGACGCGCCGCCTTCGAGCCCGAACAGCACATGGCAGAAGTCGTCAACATCGACGTCGCCGTATTCGTCGCTGCCGATTTTTTTTCTGCGCTTGATGAACGTGTCCGCGTGGGCGCATACCTTCACGTAATCTTTGCCCGTTATGAAACGGATGAGGTCTATCAGATGGCAGCCGAGGTCGCCGTGCACGCCCGAGCCGGCAATTTCTTTTTGGAGCCGCCAGATGAGCGGCGTGTGTTCGCTCAAACAGCTCGACTGAAGATACTGGCCGTACACATGGCGAATGTTCCCGAGCTGCCCGGACTCCACGATGCTTTTTGCGAAACGCGCCGCCGCTTTAAATCGGTAAGAGAAGCAAACCATGTTCGGCACGCCCGCCTTTAACGCGGCGGCGTTTAATTTTTTTGCCTCGTCGTACGTCATGGTCACGGGTTTTTCTAAAGCGAATGGTTTTTTGTGTTTAACCGCGTCCATCGCGATTTTAAAATGCACGTTGTTGGGCGTCGAAATAGAAACCGCGTCCACCTCGGGGCATTTGATCAAATCGATGTGCTTCGTGAAGCGGTATTTATCGGGGATGTCAAATTCGTCTCCCTTTTTTTTGAGCGTGGTTTCGTTTATGTCGCAAAACGCGACGAGCTCCGAGTCCTTGCTGCCCTTCGAGCCCCATATGTGCACGACGGATATGCCGCCCGTGCCGATGACGCCCATCCTAATTTTATCCATTGCCCGCCTCCAAAAATTAATTATTTTTTTTGCTTGCGTTTGTAAAAAAATTGTATCACGCGGCAAAACGCATGGCAAACGCCGCAAGCAATAATCTTTTTAACAATCCCGTAAAAAAAAGCATCAAAAGAAGCAAACTCCGGACGCGACAAACAGTTTGAAATTTCTTACGCTCGAGTCGTCTTACGACTAAACGAAGTTTCAAAAAAAAAGCCGAAAAAAACGAAAAAAACCAACGGCAGAAGGAGCGAAAATAATGACACCGAAACGCAAGCTTTACGCATTGTTTATACTAAGCTCCGTGCTCGCCGCAGCGGCGGGTGTCCTGTTTGCCGTACTAAACAAACCGGCATATGCGGAAACGCTTCCGTTTTGGCAAATGACGGATCATAAGGAAGAAAATCCGAAGGAGTTTTTGCGCGTGGAGCGGCAAAACTTTTTCGGCGCGGCGGCAACGATGAATAAAGACAAAAACGAAATCCCATTTACGAACGACGTAAACGGGATTTTTTTATTGGACAAAAACACTTTCAATGTTTTTTTCTTCGGGCAGTCAAACTAAAACAACGGGCGGCAGGTTCGGCTGTGTGCCTAACGCAGCGTGCCAGCTGCACATTCGCCGGCTGGTACGAGTACGACGGCTCCGATTGGGGGCAGATGGTAACCGGTAACACGCACGTGCCGGACGGTAACATCACGTATTATGCGAAGTGGCAGGTAATTGTCACGTTCGACACTAACTACGGCATCAACCCGCAGCAGACGGCCGCGTCCTATACCGTCGGCGGCAAGTACGATCCGCTGCCTACGCCCGCGCCGCCGGTGCAGGGGCTCGTGTTCGACGGGTGGTACACGACTATAGAAAGCTCGGGCGGGGTTCATGTGACAAAGTCAACCGATGTAATATCGAAGCATATAATTTTATTTGCCCGGTGGAAAATATCCGTGACGTTTGTCAGCAGTTATGGTATGTATGTCACTACTGAGTACAAAATAATCGGAAGTGAATACGGTACACTGCCGGATCCTATCGTGCCGGGTAAAGGATTTATCGGTTGGTATCCTGATCAAAACGGTACAGGCTTACGTTTGGAAATACAACATTTGGTTTCAGTAACAGATACGGTTTTTTACGCGCAGTGGGCGCAATATGCAGTTTCAATAACAAATTATTTCGATATGGGGTATCAAGTGTATTTCGGCAACTCGCTTGGTGTTGAGCATGAAAATACATCAAAAGAAAATATTTATGGTTATATGCAAAACGTTTCAAACATTTACAATATTCTCTTTGGTTTAAATGTGGCTTTCGCAGTACCGGAGCCATACATATCCAACGTCGACATATGCAAGCAGCCAAACAATGATTTTGAGCAAAGAGAAGTTTTATGCAGTCATGCGCATTCTACATGCGACAATTGCACTCAAAGAGAAAAATTAGCGGCGCATTTTTATATTAACATTCCCGGGCCGAAGGATTGCCATAATATAAATATCCTGTGGTCGGGACACAAAAT
>WRDG01000040.1 GCA_009783525.1 Defluviitaleaceae bacterium
ATAAGCTTTTTTATTTTGCGCCAACACTTTGGTATTCTCCCGGCTGCCCGGCATGTTTACACGTCCTATCCGCCGTGATATTCTACTTTTGGCAATTATACAGGCATCACAAATATTTGTAAAACTTCGAAGGTGAATGTGTATTGAAAAAAAGGCTCATGTTTATACAGGATGTACCCGAGCGAAAACAACGCAGGCGCTACCGTTTTTTTAAGTATGGTTTTTTTGTCCTGCTCGCTCTTTTTGCGTTATTTTTTTACAGCCAATACGACTACTTAACGTTTAAAATATTGATCACTCAAAACTATATTTTTACGGATTCGCTTGACACGCTCTACGCCGAAGCCGTGGGCATAGAAAACGTAAAGAGCTATTGGAAAAACTTCGACCATTTTGTAATCGCGTCAGCGACGGAAAAAATCCGCATGACAAGCGGCGACAGGTACACCGCGCTTTACACGCCGCAGCGCAGCCAGCGAATAAAAGACACAGACATAGCGGTCGCGCAAACGGCGCATTACCTACCTATTTCCGCAGACACCGTTTACGTTAAGCTGCCAAACATTTCGACCAACACCCGAAAATTTATGCAGGACAACAAAGAAGCGATTAACGCCTACGATAATTTGGTGCTTGACGTACGCGGCAACTACGGCGGCTTGCTGGCAGACCATTACCGCATAGCGGAACTGTTCACGGCAAAAGGTTCGATTATCGGCTACGAACGCACACGGCTTTCGATTTTTACAAACGAAATAAAAAATAAACGAGAGCCGTTTTTTTCATTTAAACAAATAATAATTTTGATGGACAACAATACCGCGAGCGCGGCCGAGGGTCTTATATGGGCGCTTCGCGCCAACATGGACAATGTTTCGCTTTTGGGCGAGCGCACGTACGGCAAGGGGATTGGCCAGGTTACGATTCCATTAAGGCGCGGCTACGCTGTAAACGCGACGGTCCTTCTTGTCGAAGGCCCGGGAGGCGGTTCCATTCACAACAGGGGCATAGCGCCGGACATCACCATGGAAGATGAAGATGACTGGATCGAAGCTGCGGCAGCGGCCATCATAGAAAAAAATAAATAGAAGCGCTTGTGGTTCTTTTAAAAAGAACCGCTTGTGGTTCTTTTAAAAAAGAACCGCTTGTGGTTCTTTTAAAAAAGAACCGCTTGTGGTTCTTATAGAAAAAAGAGAACCACTTGTGGTTCTTTTAAAAAAGAACCGCTTGTGGTTCTTATAGAAAAAAAAGAACCACTTGTGGTTCTCTTTTTTTTGCCTTTTTTTGCCTTTTTTAATAAATTTGACATGAATTTGTAACAATGGTAATATGTACATGTTAATGCGTTTAGTTTTTATTTATTTTATGCAATATGTCCAAAACAGCATTTAATTAATTTTTTATAAAAAGGAGTGATAAAAAAGCGCGAAGCGAAAAAAGTTATGCAAATATTTTTTAAATGGAGGCGATGCCAAGCATTGGTATATTACGCAAAAAGGATTCAACGTCTTTAAATAAATTTGGAGGTGCTTTATGCATATCAAAAAAATGAAAAAACTCACGGCTTTTGTTATGGCATTGTGCATGATGCTCGGCACGGTAGTTTTTTCCGCCGGCGCACAATCGGTTAATCTGCTGGCAAACGGAGATTTTGCAAGCGAGCTCGCAAGGTGGAGCAAATGGGGCGATTTCGTATTAAACATCGTAAACGATCCGGAAATGGGCAATGTAATCCATAAGCCGGCTTACACAGGCCAATACATGCAATTGGTCAACGACAGCGCGGCCTCGCTGCAAGTCGGCAAAGACTACACACTTACGGTGGTTTATAAAAACACCGGCTCCGTCCCCGCGGGCGAAGCTTTGGTTAGGATGGCATACGGTTGGAGTTCAAGCAATTTCAATGCCGAAATCCAACTGACGGGCGCACCCGGCCCGTGGCATACGGCAAGCGTTAATTTCACGCGCTTGGGCGTAAGCAACGACTTGATGGTTTTTGTCGGCATACAGGGTTCTGTATCCGACATCTACATAGCAGAAATCCGCATTACCGAAGCAACCGAAGAAGACCCGTCCGATCCGGACCCGGGTTTCGAGTTCAGCTTCGAGGGAAATATTTTGTCCAACGGAAATTTTTCGACGGGCCTTGCGGAATTTGAAGTATGGGATCCCAAGCCGCACGAGACGGGTTACGACGAAAACCTGCTTCCGCATATCGTTGCAAGCACGGGACCCGCCGGCGGCAACATGCTTTTCTTCCCGTCGTATTATTTGCAGCAGACGATTGCGTATTCGCAGTACGGCGACACTTTGACTGAAGGGGCGGCGTACGAGCTTTCGTTTCTTTATAAAGCAGAGGTCGAACCGCTCAACTCAGTTATAGAAGTAATTCTCGACTGGGATACATGGCCGAGTTTCGTCAGCATGAATTTGCCGAACGGCAGCGGCTGGCAAAAAGCTTCAATAGAATTTACCTCAGACAGAAATGCCTGGGCGTTTATAATAGCTATCCGCAATATAAACGGGGGCGAGCTTTATATAGACGGGATCGTCCTGCGCGAAATCAAAGATGACGATGATCCGGATCCCGATCCCGATCCCGGCACCTCGGCCGAATATAAAATCACGCTCGACACGTCGGTTACATTCCAGGTCATCGAGGGGCTCGGCTACGCTTATGGTTTCAACTCCCCCGAAATGATCGACAAAGCCGTAAACGGAATGGGACTCTCCATTTTACGGACCGACCCGGTCAACCATTATCCGACAACAAACCCGAGGGAACATCCAGATTGGCAAAACCACAGGCAAAATCTGCTCAACATGAAAGAAGCCTTTGACGCCGCAGGCGTCCCGTTCAAAGTGGTGCCGGCCGCGTGGTCGCCCCCGGGCGAATGGAAGGTTGCGCTTCCCGCAAACTATATGAACCAAACCGAAGCGCAGCTCAACGCATACCGCGCGTTAAAAATTCCGCACATGACAAGCGAAAACGGCGGCACGCTCGACCCCGACCGTTTTGTAGATTATGCGAATTGGTGGGTTGACGTAATTGACATGTACAAAGAAATAGGCGTCGACGTTTATGCGATAAGCTTGCAGAACGAGCCCGGTTTCCAGCAGTCGTACGATTCGTGCGTTTACACGGCGCAGTGGTATCTCGATTTGCTCTTGACCGCAGTCCCGATCATAAAGGGCGCGCATCCCGATGTTTTAATCTACGGCCCCGAATGTATGGTGGACCGCCAGGCAAACGACGCGAGCTGGTGGGAAAAATTTTTATACAACAAGGTTATTTATGACGCCATCGAAAACGGGACGCTCGACGGCCTGTTCGACCGCTACGCAAACCACGGCTATGCGGACGGCGTAAACCCCGACGCGATAGACAGAACAAGAATGATTTGGGAAAACCAGAAGAACAAACGCAACAACCTTCCGAACTGGATGAGCGAAACGTCCGGCTATTCCGACACGGACTGGCTCGGCGGCAGCTTCGGGGCGTTTAACTACGCAATGGCCATCCAAACCGCTCTCACATACGGCGACGTCTCCGCGTGGATATGGTACGGCGGCGACAATTACGTAGGCATGAACGGCGAAACCGGAAAAATTTACGAAGTAACGAGGCAGTTTTCGAGATTTATCCGCCCCGACGCGGTCCGCATAGGCAGCGCGCTCGACAAGGCAAACAACGCGCTCATGGTTTCCGCGTACACGCACGATGTGCTCGGCAACACCGTGGTCGTTATAACCAACAGCGGCGCGTCGGCTGTTTCGGTCAGCGTCGAAGGCCTCGGCATACCTAAAAATTTTGACATGTACGTAACAAGCGAAACATTAAACGGCCAATACACGCCGGACGCGGACGCTTCGTTTATAGTCGTCCCCGGCATGTCGATCGTCACGCTGGTTAACGGCAACGTTTACGAAGAGGGACCCGGCCCGTTAAGCGCGGACACCAAGGACGCGAAAGACATCGCATTAACCCTCGGCATTTTAGAAGACGCAAGGTATGAAACCAAAGTGAACGGCGTGTTCGCGCCGGACGAGGCAACGGCAAAAACCGAAGCCGAAAAAATTATCGCCAAGCGAGTAATAAAAGGCGTCGCTTTCGAACTCGTACCCGTTTCGTTTGAAGCTTCGGTTAACGAATCCGCCGAAGGCGCCGGCGACGGCGTAAACGGATCGTTTACTTTTTATGTAAACATAAACAAAGGCGCGTCAAACGAAGTAACAAAAATTCTTGAAATGGTTATTTTAAGCGCGTCCGTCGTAAGCGCATCTATTTCGATAGACGAGCAAACCACATATCAAACCATCGACGGCTTCGGGTTTATCGGCACAATGAGCGCCGAAGGCTGGACCGAGCTTGTCGTAAACGATTTGAAAGTTTCGATGTGGCACAACTTCCTTGACCCCGCTGTAACCGGCGGCCAATGGGAAAGCGCGAAGGCCGAGATCAAAGACCTTGCCGACGCTGTGCTCGAAGCCACGGGCGAACCTCTTCAAACAGTGTTGTCCGTGCTCTCGCCGCCCGTCGAAATGAAAGTGGACGCAGGCGACCATTGGTGGAGCAACGGTTCCAACCGCAGCGTACCATGGGCATCTCTTTCGGGCGGGACATTAAACCCGGCCATGTACGCGGACTTCGCGGAATGGATTATCGGTTACATCAGGGAGTACGAAGAGCTCGGCCTCAGCGTGTTCGGCGTCAGCCTCCAGTACGAACCGCTGTTTGCTCACGACTTCCAGAGCTCGTGCGTTTACACGGTCGTATGGTACAGCGAGCTCGTTGTAAACGTAGCGCCGCTGTTAAAAGCAGAATTCCCCGACCTTAAATTATTTGGCCCGTGCGCGCTTCTGCCGCACGAAATCGCATACGATTGGAACCCGCGCCGCTTCGCGGAGCAAATGTCGACAGCCGCGCGCAACCTCATAGATATTTTCGCGCAAAACGGCCACGGCGACCAAACAGATTGGGCGCGTTACGACGGCAGGGTAAACCTCCAGGGCAAACCCAAGTGGATGGCCAAGGGCGGCGGCTTCGGCAGCGACTGGGCGAGCGGCTCGCTTCAAGTTGCGATCGCGTTGTTCAACGACCTGCACTACGGCAACATCGCCGGCTGGATGCTGCACGGTTCCGGTGAATTTATCGGGGTTGCAGACGGCGCAGTTTCTACCGGTAAGTATTACAATGTACTCAAACATTTTTACAGCTTCATAAGGCCGGGCGCGGTCAGGATCGAAACTGTTTCGCAAAACAGCGATCTGCTTGCGGTTTCGTTCGTCAACCCCGACGGCACATATGTGATCAACATCATTAACAGATCCGGCTCCGAATATTCGGTCGATGTAAGCGCGCCCGGCTTGCCGGATGAATTTTCTTATTTCGTAACAAGCGTTGCCGCAGAAGACAACTGCCGCTACGGCGGCAAAGTAAACCTCGGCAGCGTTAACGTGCACGCATATTCGTTAGTAACGCTTTATGACGGCTACACGGAAGTTATCGTCCCGACGCCAACTCCCGAACCCACGCCCGAACCCACGCCCGAACCGGTTTTCGAAATTGTGATCACGAGCGTTTCAAACGGCAACGGCCAGGCTGATATCAACTTTGCAATCAGGTCTGCCAACGGCAAGGGTTACACGGTTTTCGTTTCGGAAAGCGGCGCGCCGGGCACGTTTAAAACTTACGGAAACGTGAGCTACAACGCCAAGGGCGCGATGGTTAAAGGGCTCACTAACGGCAAAGTCTATTACGCCTATGTGACCTATACCGACGCAAAGGTAACGGAGACGAGCGGCACAGTGATGCTGTCGCCCGTTAGCCCCGCCAATTCAAACAGCCAAAACGGCAACAGCCAGGGCGGCAACAACAACAGCCAGGGAAGCAACAGCCAGGGCAACGGAAACGGAAACAACAACAAGCAATAGCTTTTAGGCAAAAAAAAAGCGCCGTGCAAAACGGCGCTTTTTTATTTTGCGAGAATTACGAATATATACCAAAAAGCTCCCGCGGCAATCATTAACATGGCCGCAATCAGTATGAATATTGCAGATTTGGATTTTCGAAGGAAGAAACACCGAAGGTGTTTTTGAGCGTTGTCGTTTTTGCTTTCGTCGACGGTATGGCTCAGTTTCATGCCGCAATGGCCGCAGAAATTGTTGTCGCCGTCCGTTTCCTTTCCGCAATAAACGCAGTACATATCAAGCCCCCGCTTCTTCAGGCCTTTCCGGTTGATCCAAAGCCTCAGTATAACCGCATTCGGTGTTTCCGCAAACGGCGCGGGGCTGTTTCGCTCCCTTCACCGTTAGAGGAGCGCCGCACTCGGGGCATTTTTTTCCGGTGGGACGGCCCCATGACATAAAACTGCACTCGGGGTTTTTTTCGCAGCCGAAATATTTGCGGCCCTTTTTGGTTTTTTTGTAAAGCACCTTGCCGCCGCAGAACGGGCAGTCGATGCCCGCTTCCTCGAGCAGGGTTTTCGTGCTCATGCAGTCAGGAAAACCGGGGCACGCCAAAAACCGTCCGTAGCGCCCCATTTTGATTACCATCATCCGGCCGCATTTATCGCACGGCACATCCGTTACTTCGTCGCGGATTTCTACATGCTCGATTGTTTCCGCGACATGCTTCACCTTTTCTTCCAAATCCGGATAAAAGCTGCGGATTATGTCCTTCCAAAAAATTTCGCCCGCTTCGACGCGGTCAAGGTCGTCTTCCATGCTCGCGGTAAAACCCGTGTCAATGACGTCTTCAAAATTGCCGACCATTAATTTGTTTACCACTTCGCCAAGTTCCGTAGGGTAAAGTATTTTATTTTCGCGCGATATATAACCCCTGTAGACAATGTTCGTGATGGTCGTTGAATATGTGCTGGGCCGCCCTATGCCGCGTTCTTCCATTTCTTTTACCATGCTGCCCTCGGAATACCTGCCCGGCGGCTGCGTAAAATGCTGCGCGGACCTGCACTCATGCAGTTTTACTTCGCCGTTTTCGTTCATGTCCGGCATTGCTACTTCCGTTCCGTTTTCTTCGTTTTTTGCGTTTACGAGCAAGTAACCGTCAAAGACAAGCTTCGACCCGCTCGCCCGAAATACCGTTTCGCTTGCGCCGTCCGTTTTTTTCCGCGCCGTAATTTTTACCGCCGACGTCTCGTAAACAGCGGGCGGCATGAGGCTGCTGACAAACCGCTCCCATATAAGCTTGTACAGCTTATATTGATCGCGTGACAACGAATCTTTTAACGATTCCGGCGTACGTCCCGCCAGCGTTGGGCGTATCGTTTCGTGCGCGTCCTGGCTGCGGCTTTTGCTTTTATGTTCCGGTTTTTCGTTTACCTGATATTTATTGCCGTAATTATTTTTTATAAATTCTGAAGCTTCCGCAAACGCTGAATCCGAAACACGCGCGGAATCTGTTCTTATATAGCTCACAAGCCCTATCATGCCTTCGTCCGTTATTTCGATGCCTTCGTAAAGCTGCTGGGCGATAAGCATCGTTTTGGAAGTGGGAAAATTGAGCAGACGCGACGCATCCTGCTGCAATGTGCTTGTTATGTACGGCGGCGGGGCTTTTTTAATGCGCGTGCCGCATTTGATTTCGTTTATCATGCAAACGGAATTTTTTACGGCTTCGAGCACACTGTCAACTTCCGCTTTGTTTTTTAAGTCTTTGTGATGAGCCGTAAATTTTTTGCCGCTTTCTGTTATAAAAACCGCGTCGAGCGTCCAATATTCATCCGGTATAAATTGCTCGATTTCTTCTTCGCGTTCGCAGATCAATTTTAACGCCACCGACTGCACGCGTCCCGCGCTCAAGCCCTTTTTAACTTTTTGCCAAAGCAGCGGGCTAAGTTTATAACCCACGACGCGGTCAAGCACACGCCGCGCCTGCTGCGCGTCCACAAGCCTCATATCAATCCCGCGTGATTCGGAAAGCGACTTAATTACCGCCGCAGGGGTTATTTCGTTAAACGTAATGCGCTTGGTTTTTTTTACGTCGAGGCCGAGCGCGTATATCAAATGCCAGCTTATGGCCTCGCCTTCGCGGTCGGGGTCTGTCGCAAGAAAAACGTTGTCCGCCGCTTTCACCTTTTTTCTTAATTTTTTTAAAATTTCGCCTTTGCCGCGAATCGTGATGTACTTGGGATCGTAATCGTTTTCCGCGCTTACACCCATTTCACTTTTAGGCAAATCCCGCACATGCCCCACGCATGCTTCAATATTAAAATCCGCGCCCAAAATTTTTTCCAAAGTTTTTATTTTATGCGGGGATTCTATAATCATAAGGTTTTGCGCCATTAAAACCCTCCACCGGTTTAAATATTCTTTATGTATCTCATTCCGGGTATTTTTTTTATGTAACCCTTCAATTCGAGCATCGTCAGCAGATAATGCAGCGTTTGCGCTTCGCCGCCCGCCGCGTCCAAAATTTCGTCAAAAGCTTTCGGCTCATAGGTCAAAATATCATATACAATCTTTTCTTGCGGCGCAAGCTTGTCGCTTTTAGGCGCGGACACGCCGCGATCCGCCTTTTCGTTTATGCCGAGAGCATCCAGTATGTCTTTATAGCCGTTGACCTGCTCCGCGCCTTCGGCAAGCAGCGCGTTCGTGCCTTCGCTCAGTTTGCTCGTTATGTTGCCGGGCACGGCCATCACGCGCCGGCCTTGGTCGAGCGCCTGGTCGACGGTTATTAGCGTGCCGCTCTTCTTGCCCGCCTCAACAACCACGGTAATCGAAGCGAGCCCGCTTATTATTCTGTTGCGCACCGGAAAATAAGACGGCATGGGCGTAGTGCCCGGCGGGTATTCCGAAAGCACGCAGCCGTTCGCGATTATTTCTTCGCGCAAACTGCGGTTTTCCGCCGGATAGCAAATGTCCGCGCCGCAACCGAGCACCGCGACCGTTTTGCCTCCGCCCTCTATCGCTCCCCTGTGCGCCATGCTGTCAATGCCTCGCGCCATCCCGCTTATTACGGCGACGCCGTGCGCCGCAAGCGGTTTGCTGATGATCCGCGCGGCGGTGAGCCCGTATTCCGAACACCTGCGCGAGCCTATTACGGCAACGGCGGGGCAGTTTGCGCCGGGCAGTCCGCCGATAAAAAATACGCCGACGGGCGGGTCGGGTATTTCGGCGAGCGGTTTTGGAAACTCCGCGTCAAAACGTGACACAAAGCGCATCTTCAACTGCTCCGTTAATTTAATTAGCGCTTTAATTTTTTCCGGGTCTCTGTTGTTTAAAATCGCATGCACGTTTTGCTCCGTGACGCCGGGCGTCACGCGAAGCAAATCTTCATTTGCGTCGTGCAGCGCGCGGGCGGAACCGAACATTTCAAGCAGCGCGTTCTGTTTGCGCGAGCCCATCGCATAAAGCGTCGAAAGCCAAAGTAAATAATAGTCGTCGCTCATTAATCCGCGGCTCCGATTTTTTTTAGCATATTACTATATTTTTTTGCCCGCAACAATTTACAATGGAAGCCGAACACATTGATTTTTATTACGGTAATTTTTGCAAATCCGGTTGAGAAAATTTTTTTTCGAACGAACCGACTTCGAACGAACCGACGAAGTATTAAATGATTGGAAGATTAAGGAAGAAACACCGAAGGTGTTTCTGTGCAAAAAAAATCGAAATTGCTTTTGTGCAAAAAAAACCGAAGGTGTTTTAGTGCGCAGAGCTTATAAAGCTCCTTTAATGTAAATTTGCAGTTAATCATTGAATGAATTATATTATTCGCAAGGAAGAAACACCGAAGGTGTTTCTGTGCAGGGAAGAAACACCGAAGGTGTTTCTGTGCAAGGAAGAAACACCGAAGGTGTTTCTGTGCAAGGAAGAAACACCGAAGGTGTTTCTGTGCAAGGAAGAAACACCGAAGGTGTTTCTGTGCAGGGAAGAAACACCGCAGGAGATTTTATGTTCGGACGGCGCCGTCGCGCTTGCCGAAATCTCTCGCCGCGACCTGCGCATGATTTACGATTCGTGGCTTGAAGATGAAACGGTTCTTAGCTACAACTACAGGCTGCCGTACACGTTTAAAGAATTTTGCGCAAACCATATGGCCGCACAAAAAAAACCCTGCGGGGTTTCTTTTTTTGACACATGGAGCGCGGTTATTTTGTTGTTTGAAGATAAAAAACAGCGGGGGGTTAAGCTCGAAAATAAAAAACAGCGGAGGGTTAAGCGCGAAAAAGAAAATCCGCAGGGGTTTTTTTGCAAAAAAGCTAAAATCGTGGGGCGCATCGGCATTTCGCCCGGAATGCCGGATCTGACCATAACGGTGTTCGCGCCGTACCGCAATAAAAAAATCGGCACGGCGGCGTTCGCGCTGGGAGTGAGGTACTGCTTCGAAACCCTCGGCATGGACGCCGTTTACGCGGGCTGCTACGAAGACAACACGGCAAGCAGAAAAATGATCGAGCGCTGCGGCTTCACGCCAAACCCGGAGGGCAATGTCAAAGAAAAACATATCATCACGGGCGAAGACAGGCTTCAGCTCGATTATTGCATCCGCGCACAAAAATTCCAAAGGAGTTCCTTCCTTAACCCGAAGTTTTTAACGGATTATGAATTAGTCGACAACGGCCTCACCGCCGAAGATCTGTTCACGTTAAGGCAGTCGGCGGGCTGGGGCGCGATTTCTGCCGAGCAGTTAAAACGCGGGCTGGACGGCTCGCTGTTTAGCGTCGCGGCGGTTTCAAACGGAAAAACGGTGGGCGCGGGCCGCCTCGTGGGCGACGGCGCGCTCGTGTGCCACATACAGGATGTGATTGTGCTGCCGGAGTTTCAAGGCAGAGGCATCGGCACAAAAATAGTCGGACGGTTAATTGAATACGCGAAACAAAGCACAGGCGAGGGCGAAAGCATCGCCGTCGGCCTTTTTTCCGCGAAGGGCCGCGAAGGTTTTTACGAACGCTTCGGCTTTTACATCCGCCCGAACGAACGGCGCGGCGCGGGAATGGAGATGATAGTCCGCGGCAAATAACGATCCGGCTGCACGGGAACGCGGCGCAGCCGCTAGCTTGGAACGCGGCATAGCCGCTAGCTTGGAACGCGGCATAGCCGCTAGCTTGGAACGCGGCGCAGCCAAGGAAGAATCTCTGCAGGAGATTCTGTGCGCCGACTTATTGCGCTGCAATTGCGTCCGTTTTTGCAATTGCGTCCGTTTTTGTCATTGCATCCGTACTTCGTTTTGCCATTGCGGCCCCCGAGCCGCAATCCCGCACTCCCCTTTTCACGAAAGATTCCGGGTCAAGCCCGGAATGACAGAGCAAGCCCGAAATGACAGATTAAGGAGGTAAATTATTGACCACAAAAATAAAATGGGCGGACAGGGTCCCGCAAGAAAAAATCCGCGCACTGTATAAAAGCGACGCAAAAAACTTTCAAGACAGCGAGCTTGCGGACGAAGTGGGCTGCGGCTTTTACGCGAGGGCGGAAAGCATTGTAAAGGTAAACCGCGCCCACAACACGGCAACGGCGGAGTGCCCTAACTGCGGCGCCGACGTTGTGTGCGGCGCAAATCTATACGCCTGCGAATGCGGCTGGAACATGACGGCAAAGGATTATCACGACACATACAGAAAAAAGCAGCTTGTCGGCGGAATGTATGTGTTCGCAAAAAAATTCATGAGCGACTGGGAGCATGCGGGCGGCGACTACTCAAAAAAAATGCTGGCGATAGACAGCCTGATACATGAGTTCCATTGGCACATGGATCGGTTCGTGACAAGGCCGGTGGCCATAAATTTTATCGAAGGCAAGCTTGCGTCGGTTTGGAATTTGATTATCGAACTGGCGGGTTACAGCAAAGAAACATATAAAGAAAAAATGGAAAGTTGGCTGAAAAAATCCAAGGACACGCCTTGGCTGCGCGAGCTTATAGAAAAAGGGAGCCTTCACTATGCCTTACTTCCGTAAAATTGTAGGAAATCGGTTGTATCTTTCTCCGTTTGACCCCGAAGACGCATTGTTCCATTCCAAATGGGCAAAATGGATGAACGACAGAGCCGTCTCCGATACCCTTGACGGCTATAAAAACCATACATCGCTGTCCGGCGCAAAAAAACTCATGCAGGAGCTTACGGGCTACCGTTATTTTATTGTGCTTGCGGAAGGCGACGAGCTG
>WRDG01000041.1 GCA_009783525.1 Defluviitaleaceae bacterium
GTTTACAAGTTTCAACAAAAGTTTCCAGCAATTTGTCGGTAAAACCCCGGCAGAAATCATGGGTAAGACCGCCGCCGATGTGTACAGCAACGACGCCGAAATGGCGAAGCGTTTTTTCGAAGAAGACAAACGCATCATGAGCGAAAACATTATTCATACGCACGAAAACTACCATACCGATTTAAGCGGCGGCTTCAGGATTATGGAAACAATAAAAGCGCCGCTCGTGCAAAACGGCAAAGTAATCGGAACATTCGGAATATCGAGGGACATAAGCGAAAAAAAAGAACAAATCAGGTTAATGCACACATTAAACCGTATAGCGGAAATATTGCTTAATACCGAAGCGGATAATTTCGGAAAGGGCTTGCGCGAATCGATCGAGTTGATGGCGGAAGCGGCGGACGTAGAAAAGATTTATATATACAGGCACAATGCCAACGAAGCTGCGTGCAGATTGTTTTATGACTGGCCGGACGAATGCGGCGGCAACGGGCACAGCGAAATATTGGCGGCCTGGAAGGTCAAGCTGTCACGGAGAGAGTTGGTAAACGGGCCGGTGGTTTCGTTTGACGAAGCAGAGAGGGAAGCGCTTTCGCCGTTCGGCATTTTATCGGTTTTGATGACGCCAATTATTATCAACGAAAATTTTTGGGGGTTCGTAAGGCTTGACGATTATGTAAAAGAACGGACGTTCAATAAAAATGAAACGTCTGCTTTTACATCAATCGGGTTGATAATAGCCAACGCGATCATGCGGAACGAAACCGTGCTGCTCGCCGAATCGACAGCGACAAAATTAAAAACGGTGATAACCAATTATCCGGGCGTTATATGGTATTTGGGCGCGGACGAGACGATAGAAATTTTCGACGGAAGCGATCTGGCAAAAATCGGCATCAAATCGGAAGATATTACCGGCCATAAACTGGACGATTTGGCAAGCGACCCGCTTCACGCGGAAAACATCAAAAACATAAAAATGGCTTACACAGAAGGACTGCGCGAGTGGATAACGGAAATGAACGAGCGTGTTTTCCACGGCCGCGCGGCTTTGATATGCAACGAAAACGGACGGTTCTTAAGCATGGCCGGAAGTTTCGACGACATAACCGAAATGGTCCGCCTGCAGCAAAAACTTGAAGAGGCGATAACTAACGCGAATGACGCGAACAAAGCCAAGAGTATTTTTCTTGCGCGGATGAGCCACGAAATACGGACGCCGATGAACGCAATTATCGGGCTTACCGAATTGGCGATGCGCGAAGAAAGTTTGGATACTGCAATAGAGCATATACGGACTGTTAAGCAGGCGGGAATCAATTTATTGTCGATCATTAATGACATTTTGGATTTTTCAAAAATTGAGCAGGGCAAGCTTGAGATCGTGCCCGCAAATTATATGTTCTCGTCATTGATAAACGATGTCATCAGCATAATTAGAATGAAGGTAGTGGATTCGCAGATCAGATTCGTGGTCAACATCGATTCAAATATTCCAAATACGCTCATGGGCGACGAAACTCGGATACGCCAAATTTTAATCAACCTTTTAAGCAACGCGGTAAAATATACAGACAAAGGATTTGTTTCGCTCAACATATACGGAGAGTTTCCCTCAGAAAGCGAAGTCGTATTGCACATTGAAGTTTTGGACAGCGGCAGGGGCATAAGGCGCGAAGACATGGACAAACTGTTCATCGACTATTCCCAGGTTGATTTGGAAAGCAACCGAGGGATAGAAGGAGCGGGGCTCGGCCTTGTAATTACGTACAACATCATCAGCGCGATGGGCGGGAACATTTCTGTCGCGTCGGAGTACGGCGCCGGCAGCCTTTTCACGGTTACACTGCCGCAAAAGGCGGTTAACCGAAACAAGCTTGCCGAAGTAATTAACCCGGGCGATATAAATGTTTTGCTGTACGAACGCAGAGGGGTTTACGGAAATTCTGTCTTGTACGGGATCGAAAACCTCGGCGTAAAATGCACGCTCGCTTTAAACGGAGCGGATTTTGAGCAAAAACTCAAAGAAGGAACATATGCGTACGTATTTATTTCGTACAAAATGTTTGAAGAAAATAAAGACACGATCTCGGCATACAGCGCAAACACAACTTTGGTTTTATTAACAGAGTTCGGCGAAGCTATTCCGGATATAAAAATAAACACGCTGCCCATGCCCGCGCACGCGCTGCCCATCGCCAATGTCCTTAACGGCGAAACGGACAGCTTCGCATACGGAACAACAAGCGAAACGTTTGTAGGCAGGTTTGAAGCGCCCGAAGCTCTCGTGCTGGTCGTGGACGATATCGGAACAAATTTAAAAGTGGCTGAGGGGTTGCTTCTGCCGTATAAAATGCAGGTTGATTTATGCAGAAGCGGAAAAAGCTCGCTCGATATGGTCAAAGAAAAACGTTACGACTTAATTTTTATGGATCACCGTATGCCGGACATGGACGGCGTCGAAACGACGGCCCACATAAGAGGCATGGCTTCCGCTGACAGTTTTTTTGCCGAGGTGCCGATTGTCGCGCTTACGGCAAACGCAATAGCCGGAATGAAAGAAATGTATTTGGCAAACGGCTTTAACGATTATATGTCTAAGCCGATTGACACGATGAAACTCAATCTCACGTTGGAAAAGTGGATACCGAAATCAAAGCAAATAAAAAAGAGCTCGACGGGCCGGCGTCATGAGCAGGTCGAAAAAAGCGCGGTGACCGACGCGGAAGAAACGAGAACGACGATGATTCCCGGGCTTGATACGACTAAGGGGATCGAGTTGTCCGGGGGAACCGAAGAAATGTATTTCGACATGCTCGAAATTTTTTCCGAAGACATGCAAATGAAAATCGAACAGATAAAAGAGTTTGATACGACAAACGATTTGTCGGTTTTTATCACGAACGTTCACGGAATAAAAAGCGCGTCAGCGTACATAGGGGCGCAGTCGCTTTCGGAAACGGCGAGGATGTTCGAGTTGGCGGGCAAACGCGACGATACGGATTTTATTCGCGGCAATATGCAGCAATTGTTGAACGAAATAGAATCGATATCGGAAAAAATAAAGGACGCGATATCGGCTTACAAAAAAAATGGGACTGATGCGAAAAATGTTTGAGGAACGAGCGCAGAGGTGGCGCGATTTTTACGACGGCAAAAGCAAAAGCGTTTTGCTTGTCCACTACTGGGGGGACGATTACCCGCAGAGACCGCTCCCTTATCCGAACTTAATGAAAGAGCGCTATGAATGGTCGCTTGCCATGTTCAGGAGGCAGACCGAAACAGTCCGGTGGATGGACGACGATTGGATCCCTTTTTTGGAACCCTTCACAGGAACAGAAATTTTAGCCGAGGCGTTCGGCTGCCCGGTTCATTTGCCCGGCAACGACATGCCGTTTGCCCTGCCGAAGATAAAAAGCCATAAAGAATTGAAAAACATCAGGGTGCCTAAAATTGAAAGCTCGCCGCTGTCTGCGGTAATTGAAATGGCCGACAAATTGCGCGGTGCAGAGCCCGGCGCTTTAATGCGCTTGCCGGACATCCAAAGCCCGTTTGACATTGCCGCGCTCGTTTGGGAAAAAACAGATTTTTTTACGGCGATGTACGAAGAACCGAACGCAGTCAAAGAACTCGTATCAATGACCGAAGAACTGCTCGTTAATTTTTTGGACCTTTGGTTTGAGCGTTACGGAAAAAACTTTATCGCGCATTATCCGACATATTATATGCCGGACGGCATCACGTTGTCTGAAGACGAAGCGGGCTCGATAAGCGCCGATATGTTTACGGAATTTTGCGCACCCGGCTTGAACCGTCTCGCCGCGCGTTACGGGCGGATGGGAATACATTGCTGCGCGAATGCAAAACACCAATGGGACAATTTTAAGGCGTTAGACAAATTGACAGTGCTGAACATAAACATGCCGCTTGATATCGTCACCGAAGCGATGAATTTTTTCTCCGGCTTTTGCCATATTCATCCGGAGCAGGAAAAAACAGGGCTCGCAGGACGCATGCGGCTTATACGCGAGATGAATTGCGGCACAAAAGACGAAGGCATTGAGATGTGTAAAAAATACAGGGAAGAGCTTGAGCATTAAACATAAAGAAGCCGATGAGGCTTCTTTTAATTAAGGGGGATATCCATGCCGAACAAAACGGTGGACATGTATGCGTTCTATACCGGGCGGGTCGTTCAGAGTTTCGTGAACGGAAGCGGCGAACAAGAAATAAAAACCGCAGACCTTTCGCGTTACATAGACAGGAGCGCGCAGACGATAACAAGCTCGACCGGCGAGCTTAAGTGGGATTACGGCAGCGGCGCCGTCAAATATGACACGCCGTATTTTCAAGGCGCGCTCGGTTTTTTTGCAGGCGTAAAAACTGAGCTTTCGGACATCATAATAGAAACGGACAACGAATATTTTACGTTCGCCGCGGTTTCGATGGACGGCAAGCCGCTTAAACTGTCGGAAAAAATTTTGCTGCAGGCAATGACGCGCTGCCACTACAAGGGTTACGCAACTGAGGGCGACAAAATTTTATCGACGGGCGAGCCGCCGCACATGGTGTTGGACATAAAAGCAAAAATTACGTTAAAAAATTTTGTTGCGCGGCATGTCGCTTTTCTTGACGAACTCGGGTATATCGTCAGGCAGGAAGAGGCGGACGGCGAAAACATTGTGATCGATCTTGCCGCGGACGGGTTTTATACCCTCGTAACGGCGGAAAAAGCGCAGGGCCATGTAAAGCAGCACATAAAAAAGGAATCTATTGAAGGCGAATGGATTTTTCCGTCGGAAGCGGACTGTTTTTTAGATTCGCCAATCGATTTAAGATACCTCAACGAAGACGAGGCTGGACAAAGCGGATTCGTTACTAAAGACGGCGAATTTTTCCGGTTGGGAAACGGCGCGCCGGTTAAATTTTGGGCCACTTGCTGCGGGCCGGGACTGATCGCCCAGCCTAAAGACAAAATCGATTTCGTCGCAAAGAAGCTCGCGAAAATGGGAGTTAACATGGTGCGCATGCACGGGCCGGTATACGACCGCAAGTCGTCCGACCCGTCGGTAATAACGGACGAATATTTGGACAGCTTCCATTATTTTGTAAACGCGATGAAAAAGCAGGGCATTTATGTAAAACTGAGCATCTATTGGACGGCTTGGCTGCCCATGAAAAATGAATACGGTTTTGATGGATTTACAGGCAAGTACGAAAATAAAGGAGCGGGCTGCCTGTTCTTCTTCGACGAAAAGCTTCAGGCGATATATAAAAAATGGTGCGAACGCTTGATGCTTACCAAAAACCCGTATACAGGCCTGACTCTCGCTCAGGATCCTGCGGTTGCGATCGTCGAAATTCAAAACGAGGACAGCTTTTTATGGTGGAGTTTTACTCGTGAGCTGCTGCCCGAAAAATATATGCGCCGCATAGACGGATATTTTACCGCTTTCGCGCTCGGAAAATACGGCTCGCACGAAAAAGCGCTCGAGGCGTGGGGCGGGTTTAAAACCGAACACGACACGGACAGTTTGTTTGGGGTTATGGACACGGCGGTGCTGACCGGATACGACCTCGGAAAAGAAAATTACGACGGCGATCCCGGCCGAAAAAAACGCGGCGCGGATCTGCTGCAGTTTTACACGGAATTTATGCGGGATTTTTACGCGGACATGACGGGATTTTATAAAAACAAAATAAAAACAAAGGCTCTCGTTTCACCGAGCAACTGGACGGTAGCGGACGCGCGTCTCATGGAAGGACTCGAACGTTACGTGTATACGGCGGGCGACGTGATAGACCGCCACGGCTATTTTGAATACAACCACAAGGGAGAAACGGCCGGCTGGCGAATTTTACCCGGACATACATTTATGGACATAAGCGCGGTAAAAAATCCGGACGCGTGCATTTTGCAAATAAACGCGGTAAAAGGGTTTCCGCACATTATTACAGAGACGGCATGGCCGCAGCCCAACCGCTACAAGGCGGAGTCCGTTCCCATGTGGGCGATGTACGGCCAGCTTCAGGGTATGGACGGAATATTTATTTTCCATATGAGCGATACGGATTGGGAGACGAACGTTTCAAACAAGTGGCCGTTGTTCGTGCCTTCGGTGATCGGTCAGTTTCCGGCTTTTGCGCTGATGTTCCGAAACGGGCTGCTCAAAGAAGGCGACGTGGTCGTAGACGTGACAAGTTATTTGGACGGGCTTTATAATTTCGGCGGTTTCCCGCTGCACGAAAATTTCGCGGTGGATAATTTAAACAGATAACATTTTATGCAAATGCACGTTCGCTTCCGTAAGCGAATAATTATTTTTCAAATAAAAATTATACGCGGGGATATTTTTATCGGTCATAAGCGTGACGCATGTTACTGCGCGCGCGATTAAAAAATTTTCGATTTCCGCCAGCATACGTGTGCCCACGCCCGAATGCTGGCGGTTTGTTTTTACGCAAAATTCTTTTATGTCGTACGCAGGCGCGGCGTAATAATCGCTCACGCATCCCATGCAGCAGCCGACGCTTTCGCCGTCTTCAAAAAAAACGAAACCGACGAAACCCGGCGTGGCAATCAAATCGGAAAAATATCGAAGAGTGCCGTCGAGCGTCACCCAATCGTACTGCCAATCGTCTCCGTTAAAAACGTCCGTATAAATTTTTGCGCAAATTTCCACATTGGAACTGTCTACATGTTTTAGCATTATTCTCCGCCCCGCCGCGCTTGTTATTGTTTGAAAGATAATGTATATATATTTTATTTTAGCACAAAGGGGGCTAATCGGCCATGCTGCAAGAAACCGGAAATTTTATTCGCCAATTCATTCAAGAAGATTTAAAGGGACGCCTTGACGAATTGCACACGCGCTTCCCGCCCGAGCCTAACGGTTATCTGCACATCGGCAGCGCGAAAGCGGTCTACATAAATTTTGAAATGGCCAAGCTTTACGGCGGAAAATGCAATCTGCGGTTTGACGACACCAATCCGTTAAAAGAAGAGACGAGGTTTGTCGAAGCGATTAAGGAAGACATCAAGTGGCTCGGTTACGATTGGGAAGACAGGCTTTTTTTTGCGTCAGACTATTTCGATATTTTTTACGAATGTGCAGTTAAATTGATAAAGAAGGGTTTCGCTTACGTTTGCGAGCTTTCGCAGGATGAAGTGAGAGCCGCGAGAGGAGCCGTCGGCGAGCCGGGACGCGAGAGCCCATTCCGCAGCAGGCCTGCGGACGAAAGCCTCGCGTTGTTTGGGCGTATGAAAAGCGGCGAGTTTCCGGACGGAGCGATGACGCTGCGCGCAAAGATAGATATGGCTTCGCCGAACATGAACATGCGCGACCCGGTTGTCTACAGAATAATGCACCGCGCGCATTACAATACGGGAGACAAGTGGTGCATTTATCCGATGTACGATTTCGCCCATCCTCTTGAAGATGCGATCGAAGGCATTACGCATTCGATGTGCTCCATTGAGTTTGAAGACAACAGACCGCTTTACGATTGGTATTTGGATCATTTGGACTTTGAAGCGCGCCCGAGGCAAATCGAGTTTGCAAAGTCTGCGGTTTCGCATACGGTGATGGGCAAACGCTATTTGACGAAGCTGGTCGAAGAGGGCAGGGTGGACGGCTGGGACGACCCGAGGATGGTAACGCTCCGCGGCATGAAACGGCGCGGCTATCCGCCCGCGGCAATCAGAAAGTTTGCCGGTATAACAGGCGTTTCTAAAGCGCAAAGTAAAATCGAGTTTTCTTTGCTTGAGCATTGCGTCAGAGAATCGTTAAAAGCGGATTCCAAAGTAGTTATGGCGGTGCTCGACCCGTTAAAAATTATTATCGAAAATTATCCGGAAAATAAAACGGAATGGCTTAAGATTGAAAACAACCCGGAAAACGAATGTATGGGCAGCCGCGAAGTTCCGTTTACCCGCGAGCTTTTTATAGAGCGCGCGGACTTTATGGAAAACCCGCCCGGTAAATTTTTCAGGCTTTCGCCGGGCAAAGAGGTGCGTTTAAAAGGCGCGTACTACATAACGTGCAAAGAAGCAATTAAGGACGGAAACGGAAAAATCACGCGGCTTATCTGCACTCACGATCCTGAAACAAAAAGCGGCTCCGGCTTTGACGGACGCAAGGTCAAGGGGACGCTGCACTGGGTTTCGGCGGCGCATGCCGTGCCGATTATTGCGCGTCTGTACGATACATTGGTGACGGACGGCGACGCGGCTACAGATGACGAAAACGAAACGGACGAAAATATGTTTACGAGCAGCTGGGGAACGACGCGGCTCAATCCCGACTCGCTGATAATAATGCCGGAAGCGTGCGGTGAACCGTGCGTCGCCGGTGCGGACGCGAACGACCGCTTTCAATTTATGCGCAACGGTTATTTTTGCCTTGACGAAGCATATACGGCCGAATCGGACAAACCCGTTTTTAACCGGATAGTTACGCTTAAAAGCTCTTTTAAGCCGGTATGACGGAAGACAAAGTAATCCGGGCGATTAAGCTCGCGGATAAACACGGGACACCGCTTTACGTGTACGACGCCGAGGCGATTTTAAAAGCGGTGAACAAAGTGAAAACATCAATCGCGGGTTTTAACTTGATATATTCCGTCAAGGCGAACCCTTTCATTTCGATCCTTCGCCTTATGAGCGACAACGGCGTGGGCATAGACGCCGGAAGCAAAAATGAAGCGCTTGATTCGATAAAGGCGGGGCACTACCCCGAAAACATATATTTTTCCGCGCCCGGCAAATCGCGCAAATGTATATTGGGTGCTTGGGGAAAGTGCAAAATAATTGCGGATTCGTTAAACGAATTATCTTTGATAAACGAAACAGCGAAAGAAAAAGGCGAAACGGCGAGAGTGGGCGTGCGCATCAACCTGCCGAGCAGCGAAATGCGCAAAAGCCGCTTCGAGGTCATGGGCGGCACGGCAAGCAAATTCGGAATAGAGTCGGAAGTTTTTTTCGCGGAAGCCGAAAAATTGGCGCAAATGAAAAATATACGCATTAACGGATTGCATGTTTATTTCGGAAGCCAATTGGCAGACGAAAAGCTGATAGCTAATAATTTTAACGTTATAAGCCGCTGCGCATTGCAAATAAAAAAAATATTTCCGCTTGAATATGTAAATTACGGCGGCGGCTTTGGCGTGCCCTACCGCGGCGACGAGCAGGGCAGGCCGGAGCTTAACCTGCTTGCGCTGTATTTAAAAAACGACGCCGAAACGAAGTCCGTGCTAAACGCGGGAATAAGGGCGAACATAGAGCTCGGCCGTTATTTGACGGCGCAGGCCGGATATTTTATTTCGTCGGTTGCCGACGTAAAAAGATCGGGCGGAAAAACGTTCGTCATACTGGACGGCGGAATGAACTCGTTTTTCCGCCCGAAATTTACCGGGCAAAAACATCAGGTTTGGCAGCATCCGATCAAACCTTACGCGGAAAAGGTTCCGGTAGTGCTTACGGGAAACACCTGCACTCCGCTCGATGTTTTTTACGAAGACGAAACGCTGTCCGACCCTTCGCCGGGAGACAAGATTATATTCGGCAACGCGGGCGCGTACGGATATTCGATGAGCCTGCTCGAATTTATTTCATTCGACAAGCCGAAGCAAATCATGCTGTGAAATGAACTAAAAAGATTAGTAAAACGGAAAGGCGCGGCCGAATAAATGGATTCGTTGCAAAACATAAAAGATGAAATAGAAAAAAAAACAAACCCGGGCGACCGGTTAATAAAAGGGATCTGGAGCATCGACTGCCTGTACAACCCTGCCGGCAACGGCCGAATATTTAATTATAAAATATTGCTGACGCAAACGTCCGGCTTGGGCTGCGCATACAGTACGCACACCGATTATCCGGTCGGCATGCTGGAATCATATATCGGCCGCGATATATTGGACATAAAAATTACCGACGTTCCGATGCTCGTTTCGATGTACGACTCGTGCTATGCCGGCGCATGCGAAGTTAAACCCGCATACACCGCTGAGGCGGGCGGCGTTTCAGAAAAAAAAATGCGCTGGCGCAGCGAAATAATTATCGCCGAGGCCAAACGCATACTCGGAAATTTAAAAGGCAAACGAGTTGTCAATGTGGGCGTTGTGGGTGACATAATCCGCGTGTTTCAAGAATCGGGGGCGGACGTTTGCGGTACGGATTTCGACGCCGCAATCGTAGGTAAGAGGATGTTCGACGCGGTTGACGTGTACGACGGTAAGGACACCCTCGGGCTCGTCAAGGAGGCGAATCTGTGCGTCGTTACCGGCATGACCGTAGCCACGCGCACCATCGACGCGATCATAGAACATTGCAATCAATGCGGATCAAAAATAATTATGTTCGCCGAAACGGGCGCGAACCTCGGCGGATATTACTCGGCGCACGGAGTGGACGTCTATCTCGGCGAAACATTCCCGTTTTATATTTTTAACGGACGGTCAGAAATAAGTGTCTATAAAAAATGAAAAAAGCTCGGCGTTTAAATGCCGAGCTCTTTTAATTTATTGCGCAAAAATTCTGCTGCCATCCTGATGTCCGCCGCGGGGTTTTCTCCCACCTCGCGCTCTATTGTCAAAAACCCCGTAAAATTTATGCCGTGCAGCGCTTTTAAGTACGCGTCCCAATCGACACCGCCTTTGCCGAGCGGCAGCTCCTCGTAAGTTACCGGGTCAGCGGAAAGCTGTACGCCGTCTTTCGCGTGCGTGTGGACTATGTACTTGCCGAGAGTAGCAACGCCAGCGACCGGATCGTCCGCAACGCACATGATAAGGTTCGCGGGGTCGTAGTTGACGCGGACTCCGCCCGCGCCAAGGCTGTCCAAAAATTCGAGCAGTACGGAGGCGGTTTCGGGGCCCGTCTCCACCGCGAACGCCGAGCCGATCGAGTCCGCGTACAGCGCGAGCTCGCGGCAGGCTTTGCGCATCACATCTTTTTTTGCACATTCATTTGCGGGGACAGAGCCGATGTGCGTCGTCACGATATTGCAGCCAAGTTCTTTGGCCAAGTCAATCACGCGCTTGCTGCCCGTAACCTTGCGCGGATTTTCCTCTTCGTCTTCAAAACCGTGGCCGCCGAAATCGCCGCATATCGCGGAAAAAACCATGCCGCGGCTGTCAAGCAGGTCTTTCCATAATTTGATATTTTCTCTGTTCATGTTCTCCGGCGACAGCTCGCCGAACGAAGCGTACGCCTGTACTCCCTGCACCTGTAAATTTGCCGCTTCAGCCAAACCCTGGCGGAGCGTGGGGGCGTGGAAGCTTTCCAACATCGCGCCGATTTTCATTTGTTATTCCTCCCTGTCGTTGTTTTTAACGAACAGCGTCCGTTTTATCGCGCCGAACGCCTTCTCGTCGAAGTAATTGTATTTTTTTCTGAATTCTTTCATTTGCAGCTTGATCTCTTCCCGTTTCGTGCCGCCGTCCGCGGGGCACGGACTTTTTATCACGGGCAGTCTTTCACGCCGCGAAAAATTTATTATATCCGCTTCGGGGACATACATCAGCGGGCGCACGACATGCAGATCCGTCCGGCTCAAATAAGTGACCGGCGCGCATGTATGGATCCGCCCTTCGTAAAAAAGAGACAAAAAAAAAGTTTGCAATACATCGTCGCGGTTGTGGCCGTATGCGACGCGGCCTGCAAAAATTTTTTTCGCGTGGTCGTTTAACGCGCCCTTGCGCATCTTTGAACACAGCGCGCAGGGATTTTTTTCTTTGCGGACGTTGAACACAACATCGGCTATATCCGTTTTGATTAATTCAAAAGGAACGTTTAAA
>WRDG01000042.1 GCA_009783525.1 Defluviitaleaceae bacterium
CGGTTTTAATGCAAACTTTTTAGTCTTATGGATTATTATTTCTTCTGCGCCCGCTTGCTCGGTTATATTTTCTGAAAATGTGATTTCTTCGTTTGTAGCGGCTCCCCTGCGCCAACGTTCCCTCAGCCTGCTTTTATATTTTATGATTTGCTTTTCTAATATGTCCGCCACAGAGTCGAAGCAGACGTTAATGTCCGATTCGGTCACTTCGGCGCGAAGGATCCGTTTATGTAACTGCGCCGTTACTTCGACGCGGACGTTAAACTTAATTTCGGTGCAAATGATGTTTATTTCGGTTTCGTTCGGCAAAAATTTTTCAAGCCTTGCCAACTTTTTTTCCGCGCGTTTTTTTACCGAGTCCCCTACTTCCATGTTCGTGCCTGTGTAAATGTATTTCATCTTTGCCGCCTCCCATAAAATAAATTAATAAAAAACACAGACACGACCCGGACACGCAAACGGATGCATCAGCGGCAAAAATTCCGCATGCAGCCGTTCGGTGTGATCAAGCCGTGCCTGTATTAATTTTGATCAGTTGGTAATTGTCGCTTCCGTCTCTTTGTCGAATATATGGATCTTGTTTGTGTCGATGGCAATAATTATGTGGTCGTTGGTTTTGGCAGTGCTTCTCGGATTGACACGCGCTGTGAGTTCTTTTTCCGCGGCTATAAGGTACAGGTACACTTCCGCGCCCAATAATTCGGTTACTTCGACGTCGGCTTCAATTGTATTTTCCGATGTGCTCGAAATAAACATTTCCTCGTCGTGGAGGTCTTCGGGTCTTACGCCCATGATGACTATTTTTTCGTCGTACCCTTTGTCGATAACGGCTTTTGCTTTGGCATCCGGCAATTTAATCGGAAAACTTCCCGCAATCAAATACACGCCGTTTTCGCGTTTTTCGACGGTCGCTTCCATAAAGTTCATTTGCGGTGAACCTATGAAACCGGCCACGAATAGGTTGTTGGGTTTGTTGTAAAGATTGACCGGCGTGTCTACCTGTTGAATCAAGCCGTCTTTCATGACGACGATGCGGGTGCCGAGCGTCATGGCTTCTGTTTGATCGTGAGTAACATATATAAAGGTCGATTGCAATTTTTGATGCAGTTTTGTGATCTCTATGCGCATCTGCACGCGGAGCTTCGCATCGAGGTTAGACAAAGGTTCGTCCATAAGGAAAACCTGAGGTTCGCGGACTATGGCACGGCCCATTGCTACACGCTGGCGCTGTCCGCCGGATAGGGCTTTGGGTTTACGGTCAAGCAAGTGTTCAATTTCTAATATTCTGGCGGCTTCGTGCACACGCTTGTCGATTTCTGCTTTAGGCGTTTTGCGGAGTTTTAAACCGAACGCCATGTTGTCGTACACACTCATGTGCGGGTAAAGCGCGTAATTTTGAAAAACCATTGCGATGTCGCGGTCTTTTGGTGCTACATCGTTCATAAGGCGGTCGCCTATGTACAATTCGCCTTCGGTTATTTCTTCAAGCCCGGCAATCATGCGGAGAGTTGTCGTCTTGCCGCAGCCGGAGGGACCTACCAAAATTAGGAATTCTTTATCGGCGATGTTGAGGTTAAAATCATTTACCGCCAATAATCCGGTCGGATACCGTTTGCTGATTTGTTTCAATCTGAGACTTGCCATCGTCTTCCTCCTGTGTTTTTTGTGCTTTTTAGTATAATACATGACGAAAGAGGTTTTTGTCATTGGATATTATGCCAAATATCTTGTAACTATTTTGTAACATTTGTATAAAGGGAACTTATATAAACCCGGCAGAGACGTTTTTTTGACCTTTTTTATATTTACTTTCCTAAGATTTTTTCGAAAACTTTTGTTTTAAAGTCAATAAAATGAATTTCGGCAAAGCAAGCATACGCTTTGCGCGTTTCGGTTGCGAAACCAGTCTGTAAAACCATTCCAATCCCATCATGCGAAAAAATTTCGGGGCGCGTTTTACATTGCCGCTCATAATATCGAGCGTGCCTCCCAAACACATTATTATTTTAACCGGCAAACCTCTGTTTTTTTCTGCCCATATTTCCTGTTTTGGCATTGACATGCCCAATAGTAAAACATCGGGGCGAACCCGCCGCAACGTGTCCAGTAATGCAGTTTCGTTGTCGCCGTCGAAATAGCCGTGATGCGTTCCCGCTACGCGCAGGCCGGGAAATTTTTTTTGCATTTTTTTTGCCGCAAGCTCCGCAACACCGTCCGCAGCGCCCAAAAAAAAAATGGATTTGTCCGTTTTGCTTAAATAATTTAATAATATATGAGCTGCGTCGCAACCCGTCACCCGCGACTTTATTTTTTTATTTAAAATACGCGACGCAATAATAATCCCGACAGCGTCGGGCAGACATAAATCCGCGGCAAGAAGCGATTTTTTAAACGACTCGTTTTTTTGCGCAAGCATCACCGCTTCGGGGTTTGGAGTAACGACGACATTCGAACGGTCATTTGCTAAAAAATTTTCAAAAATATGCAATGTTTGCGCGTATGTCAATTTATCAAAATAAATTCCGTTTATGTTTACCCTGTCATTCATTTTTTCCTGCACCCTTCGTTTGCCATTAACAATTTTCCGGTTTTTGCATAAGTTTTTGCCTGACCGGCAAAGATAGTATATCATGGCAAAAATAAATAAATTTTTATTCTTAGCAATAAAAATTCCGGAGGTCATTTTGGATTATCGCTTGACCGTACCGTTCGGATTATGTTTCGCATTGATGGCGGCCGTTTCATTAATAACAACCGTGGGCGTGTTTTTTTTACAGCCGCGCGAAAACCGAAATGTCTTTAAAGCGTGCGCCGAAACATTCGGCGCGGTTTTTATCCTTAATATGCTTCCGATTTTTATTTTGACGCTTTTTGTTTTTTTCGCTTCAGGTCACGCTTTTACCGCTTGCTGCACAGCCGCGTTTTCCGTGCTTTTACTTGCGGCTGTAAACCGCTATATGTCCGAATTGCGGTTCGCGCCGTTTAAGCCTCTTGATATCTTGCTTTCCGCCGAATTTTTCGGCGTGGCAAAAAGCATGAAGACTTCTGTGTTCGTCATGTTCGGAAGCGCCGCGGCGCTTTTTTTTACATTAATATTTATGGGTTTGATTTTTATAAAAAACGGACCGGTCGGTTTTTGGACGCGTATAACAGGCGCGTCCGCGGCCGCCGTTTTTTTTATTGCAATCGTAAAAACAATTTACGCGAATAAAAAAATATACGGCAGTTTGCCTGTTTACGGCGATAAATCCGACGAAAACATGCATATGCAGTCAAAAGGTTTTATTTATTATTATTTGAATATAATAAACAAATCAAAAGTTTCCGAGCCAAATTTTTATAATGAATTTAAATCCAAAATAACGGTAAAAGAACAGGCATCTGTAAACCGGCAAGAAAAAATTTTAAAACCGAACATCATTATGGTTTTGAGCGAAGGGTTTTCGGAACTGCCGCTTAATCCGGGTCTTTTATTCGACGGTTTTACAGATCCGCTGTTCAACTATAAAAAAATAAAAAGCGAATCTATTTCCGGCCAAATAATTGTTCCCCGCGTGGGAGGCGGCACATCGGACACGGAGTTTGACATCCTGACCGGAATTAACACCCGCGACTTCAACAATCTGCCTTTTTCGTTTCGCTTGATAAAAAAACAGTTCCCCGGCATGGCGTCGGCATTGGCAGCAAACGGTTATAAAACGGTTTGCATGCATCCCGGTTCGGGTTGGTTTTACCGGCGCAAAACTGTTTATCCATTTATGCAGTTTAAAAATTTTATTGACATCGATGCTTATCCAAAAAAGGAATACAGCGGCGGGTATGTTTCAGAAAAAACAACAATGGACTTCTTAATCGAATCGTATCGAAATCATTTGCAAAAAAACACAGACGAAAATTATTTCGCCTTTTGCATAACAATACAAAATCACGGGCCGTACGCAGGTAAATACGGCGCTAATAAAAATTTCGGCGGTGAAATAAATTTCACAAGCGACGAAATCGACTCGCTTTCGAATTATTTTTACGGACTTGCCGACTGCGACCGCGAACTGCTGCGGCTGACTCAATATTTGAAAAAAACGGACGAACCGTCCATTCTCGTCTATTTCGGCGACCATTTGCCGACAATGAGCCCGCAAATCTTTAAAAAGCTGCTGCCGAACGAAAAACCCGCTCCGTTTAACCGGCTCCCGTATTTTATTTGGGCAAATGATGCCGCGCGCGGAATAATTGAAACAGCCTGCCTTCAAACGCCTCTGCCCAGGGTCATGTCCGCGCATTATCTCGGCGCGTTAATTCTTCAGTTGACAGGTATGGACGAAGCCGACGTCCTACTAAAATTTTTAAACGAGATCCGAAATAAATATCCGATTGTAACGGAAGATCAATTTACAGACGCCGCAGGAAATTTATCTGACATCGACCTTTACAGGCAAACCGATATAGCCTTGCATAAGGCGTGGGGTTACCACAGGATAAAAAAATGAGGAGGCAATAAATGCATATATTGGGTTTTGACATCGGCGGCACGAAAACGGCCGCCGTTTTGGCGGAAATAAACGACGGCATAAAAATTGTCGGCAAAAAGCAAATCCAAACCGAAACCGCTTTCGGATTAGAAAATTCGTTAGAGCGGATAAAAAAAATCGGCCACGGTTTGCTTGACGAAAACAACGTGAAAATTGCGGCGGTAGGAGTGAGCTGCGGCGGGCCGCTTGACAGCGTGAAAGGTTTGATACTTTCGCCGCCTAACCTGCCCGGCTGGGACAACGTTCCAATTTGCGAAATTTTTTCAGGCGAATTCGGCGCGGACTGTTTCTTGCAGAACGACGCTAACGCATGCGCGTTGGCGGAATGGAAATTCGGCGCGGGCAAAGGCGCGGACGACGTCGTTTTTTTAACGATGGGCACCGGATTCGGAGCCGGCGTTATTTCGGGAGGAAAGCTGCTGACCGGACCCAACGACCTTTTCGGTGAAATAGGCCACCTGCGGCTCGCGAAGGACGGGCCGGTCGGCTTCGGCAAGGCGGGATCGATCGAGGGCTTTTGCAGCGGAGGCGGCATAGCCCGGAGCATGGCGGCTTATACGCGCGCAAAAGAAGCGATCGGTATAAAAACTGCATGGCTCAAAGACGGCTTGCAAGAAAGCGACTGGGACGTTTTGCACCTTTCAAAATACGCCGCGGACGGCGACGCCGATGCAATAAAAATTTTCGAAGCCGCAGGAGAAAAACTGGGCGAAGCGGTCAGCATGGTAATCGACGCTTTTAACCCGCACCTCGTTGTAATAGGCAGCATATTCGTGCGCTGTGAAAAATTTTTACGCCCCGCCATGGAAAAGACTCTCGCAAGCGAAACGATTCCGCTTTCGCTTGCGGCCTGCAAAGTCGTGCCGGCCGCCTGCGGTGAATCCTTGGGCGACTACGCCGCCGTAACGGTCGCCGCCGAAGCGTTGGGCGCGGATTGCTCAAACAAATCGGCAGAAGCGTTTGAACATGTTTTGCCTGTTTACGAAAGCCTGTTTTCGCGTTATCCCGCGCTTGCAACGATTCGGCAGCCGCTGGCGGACGCATTTAAAGTTTTATACGGATGCTATTCGAGCGGCGGAAAGCTTTTGATTTGCGGCAACGGCGGAAGCGCCGCGGACTCGACCCACATCGTAGGCGAACTGATGAAAGGTTTCTTAAAAAAACGAAATTTATCGGACAAAGTAAAAAACGACATCGACATCGCATTTGACGGACGCATCGAAAACGCTTCGCATTATTTTCAACGGTCACTCCCCGCAATAGATTTGACAGGCGCGGTTTCTCTTTCCACTGCTTTTTTAAATGACGTTCACCCTGAAATGGTTTTCGCTCAGCAAACATTCGGCTACGGCAAACCGGGCGATGTCCTACTCTGCATAAGCACTTCGGGGAACGCAAAAAACGCCGTCAACGCAGCGCTGACGGCGAAAGCACTAAAATTAAAAACGATCGCGCTAACCGGAGGCAACGGCGGCGAGCTCGGAAAAATATGCGGCGTTTCAATCAGGGTGCCGGGAAAAAACACACCCGAAATCCAAGAATACCATCTGCCTGTTTACCACACATTATGCGCGATGCTGGAAGAAGCCTTTTTTTAGGAAAACTTTTTTATGCCTTCCTGCAATGCGTAATACGCCGGCTTCGGCTTTTGATTGCAATCCACACACCCCCACGCGCACTCCGCGGGGCAGTCCGCCTCGCCGCACTGCCAGCATGTTTCCGTGTCGCTCCAGCGGAAAAAGAAATTGCCTATCACACACGGATGCCCGATAAAAATTGGCAGACATTCGCTTATATACCTCGCCTGTTCGTCGGGAGTGTGGCCCCTGCCCCATGTCGCGTACCAGTGTTTATGCCGGCAAACATCTTGGTTGTAATGCTTTTTCCGTTCCGGATCTGTATATTTTTCGCCCCATTGCAGCGACGAAAAACCCCATTCGTTTATAATTATCGGCTTGCTTGACAGCTTTGCCGTTTCGTCGATGTACGCGTTCCAAGACTGCGGCCCGCCCATTTGCCACGAACCCTGATAGCCGTCGATGCCGAGATATTCAAACGGCGAATCCGCGACCGCATAAATTTCGCGCATGAGCATACGCGCATAATTGTTTATATATCCCAGGTTTATGCCGCATTTCGCTTCGGGGTTTGTTTTTAATATGCCCCGCGTCGCGTTCAAAAGGTAGTTTATGTTTTCTTTTTCCGAAAGCGGGCCGTAAAAAATGTCGATGTCTGGCTCGTTTGCTATTTGCCACCACGTGATCTTTTTTTTCGTATGCTCGCCCAAAAATTCCGCCGCCTCAAACAAAAGCCTGCTGTAACGATCTTCCGACGGGTCGCCAAGATACTCCGGCACGGCGCGGCAATATTCCGTCTTGCCTGTTTCGGCGGAATATCTGACAGAACCCGGCCCGGTAAACGAGCATAAGATTCCGAACCCTTCGGCAATATATCTGTCGATAACTGCGTCTGCTTTTTTAAACCGCTCCGAAACCGTCCCGTTTTCGTTTTCAAACGGGAACGGATAACCTGTGCGGACCCATTTCACTCCCATGTCCTTCATCAATGCGAAGTTAGGATCCGAATGAGCCGGGGTGATTCCCCACATATGGTTTTTTAACATAAATATCTCCTTCAATTAATTAATATTTTTTTATTTTATGCGATGTTGCCGTTTTTTTCAAAAGATCGATAATGGCTCAAACGTAAAAAACGGGTTGCAAATTTTTTTTCAAATCAAAACAGAATAATTTATTTTTACGATATGTAATTAATTCATTTTGTAATATATTTAATGAAAATAATTTTGAAATATACGGGAGGAATCAAAATGACAAAAGCAACGGAAGAAACATTGTCAAAGCCTGCTTATGAAATACGGGCGAGCGAGGCGGGCGTTATACTCGACGGGTCGCTTACAACAATGGAAGGAACGGACTGTACAGAAGCGCTGCAAAAAATAATCGATCGTTACACGCCGCATTGCTCGTTAAAATTGATAATCGACGGAGTGGCGTTGGTGCACAATCTAAAATTGAGGAGCAATCTTCATATTCAAGGGCTCGGTCCGCACACAGGATTTAGCTGCAATTTTTCCGATTCTCTTTTCCCAAGCGCTATTATGAATGCAAACTGGACGACATCCTGGGGCGGTAACACACAAATTATCGATCAAAACATTACCGTAAGCGACATGACAATCAACGGCAACAGGGAGAACGGTGTAAGCGGCAACCCCGACAATAAAAGGGTCAACAAAAACGGCGGGTTTTTAGTAACGGCAAGGTTTTACGGAGTGCGCAACTTCCAATTTAAAAACGTGCGGATAATTGACCACGGAGGGTACGCTGTCGGCGCGGCCAATTTGGACTGGTTCGCGTTTCTTGACTGCGACTTCATTCACACCGAATTTATGAACGGTAATCTGTATCCGGATTTCGGCAGGGGGCACAACACGGACGGCATACACATAAACGGCCCGGCTAACGACGGCATCATATCCAACATCCGCATCGCGACGGCGGACGACGGCATCGCACTCAACGCTTCGGACGGCGGACGCAACTCAACCGACGAGGGCTCGGTAGATTTTTATAAAAATGTTTTTTGGATGGGGCCGATCAAAAGAGTTGTAATCAACAATGTCACTTCTTACAACTCATGGCAAATAATAAGAATGCTTTCGGGCCGCGACGAAGTGTTCGGCACCGGAATGGTCGCCTCCATTGACGACGTCACAATTTCGAACATCAACGGCATTTGCGCAAACTACGCCGTCGGGATGGAAAAATGGCCGGACGGCGGCACGCCGGAATTCGGAAAAATTTCCATTTCGCATGTTAACGTCGAACATCGGGGCGACGGCTACCTCCACAACCCTATCGAATGGAACCCGGACGGAAAACCGGATACTCCGTGGGGAAATTGGTTTTTTATTGGCATTGGAGGAAACTGCAGCCAAATAATGCTCAGCGATATAAAAAGAAATTCTATCGAATCCACAAGCAACGCCGTTTTCGTACACAACGGCGCGACGGTTAAAGACCTGACGATTTCGGACCTTTCGGTATGCGAAACACAGCCGTGCAGAAAAGATCCCGGTCCTCTCATAAAAATCGGCGGACGTTTCATACAGGGTTACGACGGCAAAGCCCGCGTCGAGTGTTTGACTATAAGAAACCCTCGCTGGCTGCGCGAAGAAAAAACAGAAGACCCGCTGTGCGAGGTTACGGCAGACGGCTCGGTGGGAACGATGATGGTCACGGGCGGCATCGGCAAGGGGATCGGATCTTTAATCGAGACTACGGGCGGCACGATCGACGAGCTCGTCGCCGTGGGAAATTCACCCGGCAATAATGCGCCGGTCGTACGCAATTCGGGCGGCGAAATAAAAAAAGCTACATTTGCCGCCACAAGCGGAATAAAACAACACGGAAAAGTAAGCGAAATATATTCGGACGGCACCGGGAGTTAACGGTTCAGGCAATCGAAATAATTAACGCGGGATGTGGTTTTTTTGCAAAGCAAAAAAAAGATAGCCGTTCTTGGCGGCGGAGGGATTTTGGGCGCGCACGCGCCGGGCTTCACGAGGCTGACAGAGTTATGCGAAGTTGTCGCAGTAGCTGAAAAAAACCCCGCCAATTACGGCAGGGTACGCGAGTTGCTAAAAAAGGATGTGGAATTTTACGATTGCTATAAAAAAGCGCTGGACCATCCCGGCTTAGACGCGGTAGACATACTCCTTCCCCATTCGCTGCATTGCGATGCCGCGGTGCAGGCGGCAAAAAAAGGGCTTCATGTATTATGTGAAAAAGTGATGGCGCGAAACACGTATGAATGCCAAGAAATGGTTGACGCAAGTAAAAAAGCGGGCGTCGAGCTTGTAGTCGCGCACGACAGACGATACGCAGACGGATGGATCAAATTGAAAGAAATAATTGATTCGGGTGTAATCGGCGAAATTTTATTTATTAAAATGGATCACAATCAAGACGTAAATTGTCCGGAAGATTCGTGGATAAGGCAAATAGACTGCCTCGGCGGCGGCGCGGTGATGAGCTGCCTTACACATCAAATAGACGCGCTAAGATGGTATGCAGGCGAAGCAGTTAGCGTTAACTGCATGACTAAAACGGTCCCGAGCCGAATGGAAGGCGAATGCATCGGCGCAGTTACGGCTCAGATGGAGTCGGGTGCGCTGGCTTTGCTTTCGCTTAACTGGCTCACGCGGTCGCACACGGGAAATAATTGTCTCTGGTACGAATCGAACCATATCTGCGGGACGCTCGGCGAAGCGTATTTTATGAGCGGCAGGGGTACATACAAAAAAATTTACGGCGTATCCGATGATTTTCATAAAATCGAATCCGCATCCGATTTAAGCGGGCACCAAAAATGTATAGAAGAATTTATCAAAAAAATATGCGGCCTTCCTTCTTCGGTTCTTACGTATGGCTGCGATTCGCTTAAAACGGTCGAAATAGCGGAAGCTGCGTATATTTCGGAAGCAACCGGCAAAAACGTAATCTTACCGATTGTCCGCATGCCATGGGATGAAAGGAGTTACAAACGATGCGAGTAGGCATAGATTCCATGACGCTCGGTCCGCTCAAGCTTAACGCAATCGAAATGCTTGATTATGCAAAAAAGAACGGCTTCGAAGGAATTCAATTCGGCAGTGTTCGAGGACTCAGCCCGAACCTCGACGCCGAAGAGTTGAAGCGGATAAAAGCGCACGGCGACAACAACGGGCTGTATACCCATATTGGAATTTCGCCCGTGAACCCCGTCGTGTACAACGAAGGCTTCGACTCGCTCGCGTCGCGAATCCGCGTAGAGATCGAGGCAGCGGCGCAGGCAGGCTGGCACGAGCTGCACAGCATAATTAACATTGGCAGCGAAAGGTATACGCACAAAATACCGTGGGCGGCCCACATCGACGGAGCCATCCGATTGATAAACAGGCTGCGGCCGGTTTTGGAAAAAAACGCTTCCCGCATAAACATCGAAACACACATTGAAACAACTTTTGACATTATAAATGTTATTTCGTGCACGGGAACGCATTTAACCGGAGTATGCCTCGACACGGCGAACACGCTTGTCAACGCGGAAGACCCTGTAATGGCTGCGCGGCGCGTCGCTCCGTATACGCACCTAACGCATACTAAGGATGCAATCGTATGCTTTTGCGAAGAAGGCGTGTTAAGGCAAGGAAAACCTGTCGGCATGGGCAGCGTAGATTTCGAAACGATACTGCCCGTCTTGGCCGAATACAGCCCCGACCTGCCCTTGTCCATCGAGGATCATAAGTGGCTTTTTAAGGCGAACATATTCGAAGAAGACTGGATAAAGAAAAATCCTGATCTGACGCCCCTCGAGCTCGGGCTGTTTGTTAAGCTCGCCTGGCAAACCCAGCAAAAACTTTTTTCCGGCGAAATTCCCCCGGTTGATGAATACGGCACTAAACCTTTTATTGATGAGCTTGAAGAAAGATTATTTTTTGGAAGGAATTATTTGAACGGGCTGTTGAAAAAAATGGACGGCAAATAAAGACACCCTTTAATAAAACCGCGAAATTATATAAGGCGATTATCCTTAAGCCAAACCACTGTGTCCGCAAGCGTTTGCTTCACGGGACGGCTTGAATATCCCAATTCTTTTGCCGCTTTTTCGTGACTGAAATTGGCGTTTGTATTCAATGTATAAATCGAATAGGCGGTAAATAACGGCGGCTGCCTAAGAATTTTGTAATACAGTTCAGATAGTGGGGCGGTCAGTTTCACGAACCACAAAGGCAGTATCCTTTTAATTTTTTTCTTCCCTGTTATTTCGTGCAGCAAATCCAATAATTCGACGACTTTATAAAATTTTCCAGATAGAATGTAACATTCGCCGCTCACGCCGTTTTCGCAGCAAGAAATAATTCCGTCCGCTACGTCTCTTACATCGGCAAAATCGTAACCTCCGTTTATTCCGCTTGTCAGCCCTCCCCTGCAATAGTCGATCACAAGCTGTGTGATATGGCCCCTGCCAAAATCGCCGGGGCCGACTAAGCCGGACGGGTGAACTACGCTTGCGTTATGCCCGCGACGCGCATAGTCAAGCACGCATTGGGTGGCTTCGGCTTTTGTCTTTGCATACAAACCGACAACACCATCGGGAAAAAAACAGCCAATTTCCGTAACAGTCCCGCTGCCGGGCAATTCGGGTA
>WRDG01000043.1 GCA_009783525.1 Defluviitaleaceae bacterium
AGGCCCGGCACATAAAAAACTATGATGATCTGCAGCATGAGGGGCGTGCCGCGTATAATCCAAACGATCGTTTTAAATAGGATCCTGAGCGGCGCGAATTTGGACATGGTGCAAAACGAAATAAGCAACCCGATCGGGAGCGAGAACACAAGGGTAAGCGCGAACAGCAGCAGCGTCGTGTGGAACCCGCTCCACAGGTTGGATGTTACAGCCCAAAAGGTCATTTATAAATTACCATTGACCCCATGATTTATCGATTACGAGCCGCTCGTCGAGGCCCCATTTTTGCGCGAGTTCCAGCAGCTTGCCGCTTTCGTACAATTGGAGGATCGCGGAGTTTACCTTGTCGCGCAGCGGGTCGCCTTTGCGGAAGCCTATGGCGTACACTTCACTGCCCAGGTCGATGTCCGAAATCGAGAGGTCAAAAAAATCGCCCTTGCCCACTATTTCGAGCGCGAGGATGATGTCCATAACCGCCGCGTCGGCCGCGCCGGATTTTACTTCGATAAACGAGTTGATCTGTTTCGGGACGCCTACCAGGCCGCCGTTTTCGCCGGCGAGGTTTTTCGCCTTGGATTCGCCCGCAGAGCCCGCCTCGAACGCTATTGTCATGCCGAGCAGGTCCGTGTCCACGGTAAACTCGCTCATCCTGTCGGTTTTGACGACGATGGCCTGCGTGTTGAGCATGTAGCTGTAGCTCAGCGAACTCAGGTCGATCGTGGGCGTGCCGTCCGGCTCGTTCGCCGTCGCGGTAAAGCCGTTCCATATGGCGTCGATCGCGCCCGCGTCAAGCTCGATAAATTTGTTTATCCACTCGATCAGCTGAAACTCGACGTCCATGTCCAATATTTCGCCTACGGCATAAGCGAACTCCGTGTCGAAGCCCACCCACTCGTTGTTGTCGTCGCGGAAGTTCATGGGTTCGAAAATTGTCACGCCGCAGATAAGCTTCTCGCGGCTTGCCGTGCCGCCGCTCCCGTCGCCGCACGACGAAACAAACATCATTGCCGCAATCAGAAGTGCCGGCAATAAAATTTTGATGCCTTTGATCATTACCATTCTCCTTATTGGAACCTCTGTAAACCCGGCTGTGGCGGCTGTTGCTTTTTAAACGCGGCAGGGAGTTTACAGAGGTTCCTTATGTTTTTCGAGCCGCTTTTTGTCAGCGGCGTTCTATTTTATATTATACCATTCTTAAGCGGTAAAGCAAGGGGGCTGTTGCATCGCGGCGATGTTTGAGCAACAAATTTTTTATGTTTTCATCAATAAATAAAAAAAAGACAGGCAAGCAGACAACCAATACCGCAAAATATCGGCGGGTAAAAATAATTTTGGATTTGAAAAATGCAAATTAAAGAAGGATTCAATAAAAATCAAGGTAAATATTTTTTTCGTGCCGTAAAAAAATACATTGCAAAAATGTTTGCGGATTGTTATAATCTTTTTGGACATTTATATAAAGCGATTAACTGTCAATTCATCAGCGGGAGTCGGATCAACATGAAAAACAAATTATTCACAAACATTGTTTTAGCCTCCGTTCTCGTTTTAGTCATGGTCATTCCCGGCATCGGCATGACGGCGGATACAACAAGCGGCACGGCGCTGCAAAAAAATGAGACTTATGAAGCGGCGGACACAGAGCAGGAAGCGGGTACATACTACGTGATGCTCGAAGTCGGCGGTAAACAATTGATTTTTTTTGTAGAAGCTCACATAGATCACATCGCGCTGTCCGAAAAAATATCCGGTTTGGCCATTCCTTATCCTGAGCGCGACCGGCATAGTGATCTGCTGGCGGACACGCAAAGGAAACTGTGCCAATGGACAAACGAGTGGGCTCTGCTGCATGAGCCTTATTTGACGGAGGAAGAGTTCAGCTTCTTCATGAGGCTTAACTACGCTTTCGAAGCGTTTTACGAAACGTTTGACGTTTACGACAAAGTTTTCGCCGAATATACGGACGAAGAAAAACTCTTTATGGGATGGGTGCACGACCCCGAGCCGCATATGTGCAACGAAAGCTGCGGCCTCTGGGTCGATGTTTCCGAGTTATTAAATGAAAATAATGACTCAAAAAGCAACTGCCCTGAACGCTACCACAATTTCCCAACAAACTGGACCGATTTGGGCAACTCGACAAACCATTACCGGGCCTGCCAAAATCCAAACTGCACCGCAATGCAAGAAGCAGCGCATAGTAAATACTACGATTTCGGTTCGAACCAAAATCAACATAGGGTTTATTGTTATAATTGCAACCTCAATAAACTCGACAGCCATTCTTTTTTAACGTATTCAACCCACAATGAGAAGCAGCACAAACGCAACTGTTCCGTCTGCGGTTTATACGGCCTGTTTGACCATTCATTTAACAATTGGGCAAACTATGACAGCAATACGCATAAACGCGACTGCATCCATTGCAACAGGACGGAATACGAAAACCATAAAATGGTTTTGATCCAATCGTCGCCCGTAACGATATATAAATGCAGTGTGTGCGCATATACAAATTCTTGGAAATAAAATATTTTATGCCGTTAATCGTTAACCGTTAAAATTTAAAACGGGGACTTGTCCAACCCCGTTTTTTTATTTAAGTAATCGATGTTTAACTGTAAACCGCCGTTTCTGCGCTTCGCAAAATCCCTTACTGCCGGGATTTAACTCGCGCATAAACGAGTTAATCATCGAATACGTAATTTAACATGTTTTAACCGCAGCGCGTTCGCAAGCACCGAGACGCTCGACAGGCTCATTGCCGCGGCGGCTATCACCGGCGAAAGCAGCGGCCCGCCGAAAATATGGAGCAGACCCGCCGCCACGGGTATACCCAGCGTGTTGTAGCCGAACGCCCAAAAAAGATTTTGCTTTATGTTGCGGATAGTTATCTTAGAAAGTTTTACCGCCGCAGGGACAGCGGCCGGGCTTCCCTGCATAAGTACGATGTCCGCGCTTTCTATGGCTATGTCCGTTCCGCCGCCTATCGCCATGCCGACGTCCGCCTGCGCGAGAGCGGGCGCGTCGTTTATGCCGTCGCCCACCATCGCAACAATATTTCCCTCCGCCTGCAGGCGGCTTATCTCCCTCGCTTTGTCCTGCGGCAGAACTTCCGAATATACCCGCTTGATACCCGCCTGCATAGCAACCGCTTCCGCGGTGCGGGCGTTGTCGCCCGTGATCATGGCCGTTTTTATGCCCATGCCGTTTAGCTGCTTCACAGCAGCCGCGCTGTCTTGCTTCACCACGTCCGCTACTGCGATTATCCCGGCCAAAATATTGTTAATTGCGACGTAAACCGGCGTCTTGCCCCGACGCGAAAATTTTTCAACCTCGCCGTCCGCGCCGCCTGTCTGTATCCCGCGTCCATTCATTAACGCGGCGTTGCCTATCAGCACCTCGCAGCCGTCTATGCGGCAAAAAATTCCCCTGCCCGTTTCCGAAACGAAGTCCGCCGCCGGAAGCAGCGGCAGGTTTTTTTTGGCCGCGTGTTTTACTACTGCTTCGCCGAGCGGATGCTCGCTGCTTTTTTCTGCGGAGGCGGCAAGCTGCAGCAGGCGGCTTTCGTCCGCGTAAAATGACGCGACGTCCGTCACCTCCGGCCTGCCTTCGGTTATCGTCCCGGTCTTGTCGAACACGACAAAATTTATTTTATGCGCGGTTTCGAACGCGCTGCCGCTTTTGATCAATATGCCGCCCGCCGCGCCCTTGCCGGCGCCTACCATCACCGCGGTAGGCGTGGCGAGGCCCAGCGCACACGGGCATGCGATGACCAGCACGGAAATAAAAATCGTGAGCGAAAAGCGGACGTCCCGCGTTGCGATAAACCAGCCGACAAACGCGGCCGCGGCTATGCAGAACACGACCGGCACGAAAACGCCGGAAACCCTGTCCGCAAGCTTAGCAATCGGGGCTTTTTTATCCAGCGCGTCGCCCACAAACTTTATTATTTGAGCGAGCGCAGTGTCCTCGCCGACTTTTTCCGCGCGGAATTTGATAAACCCGTTTATGCTCAGCGTCGCTGCAAATACCCTGTCGCCCGCTTTTTTATCCACGGGCATGCTTTCGCCGGTCAGCATCGATTCGTCCGCGGTCGCGGCGCCCTCTGTCACGACGCCGTCCGCCGGTATTTTTGAGCCGGGCTTGATAATTAAAATGTCGCCTATTTTTACGTCGCCTACCGGTATCTCCTTTTCGACGCCGCCCCTGACAACAACGGCCGTTGCCGGCGCGAGCTCCATCAATTTTTTTATCGCCTCGCCCGTCCTGCCCTTCGAAACCGCTTCAATTGTCTTGCCGAGCAAAATCAGCGTAACGATAACCCCCGCCGTTTCAAAATATAGATGGTCCGCGTATTCATTAAAACCGCGCATTATTTGCGCCGCCGCATACAGGCCGTAGCCGAAAGCCGCCGACGTGCCCATGGCGATCAGGCTGTCCATGTTGGGCGAACGGAGTATTACGGCGCGGAGCCCGTTAAAATAAAAATGCCGTCCGGCAAATAAAATGGGAACGGTCAAAAATAATTGGACGAGCGTAAAATTTAACGGACTGCTTTGGTGCGAAATTATTTTCGGCAGCGGCAGCGCAAACCCGAATGGCAGCATGTGCCCCATCGCGACATACAGCAGCGGCGCGGCAAACGCAGCCGCCAAAAATAATCTGCCGCGCAGCAAATTAATTTCGTCCTTTTTTTTCGGCCCGCCTTTTTTGTCCGCTTCAATTTTTATTTCGGACCAGCCGAAACCGTTTTTTTCGATCCGCTTTTTTATTGCGTCAAGATCCGTAACCTTCGGGTCGTACTCAACCGAAATACGCTCCGCCGCAAAATTGACCGCGCAGCTTAAAACGCCCGCCAGCTTGCCCACGGATTTTTCGGCGCGGGCTGCGCACGCCGCGCAGGTCATGCCTGTTAAACGAAGTTGGTATTTCATGTCAATGTCATCCTAAAAAAAAACGGCGGCTTTATATTTTTTTTCGTTTTATCGCTGCTTTTCATATATATCCGTTCACTCCGTTAAAAATATTTTTAGTGTCACCCAAGGGATGTGGGATCGCATCCGTTTTCAAACTCATCCGGCATAAAATACGCCAGCAGCGACCAGCCCCAAAACGGGTCGAGGCCGCAGCCCGTACGGCTGTCCGAATTATAATACTCCCTGTCGCCTATTTCGGCGACCGCCTCGTACGTCATATATGCAAGCAGCTTTGCCGCCTCGTTATATCCGTAGCTGCGCAGCCCTTGAAAAACGTAATAGTTAACCGGTATCCACGTGTTGGCGCGCCAGTTGCAGCCAAGGTCGCCGTCCTCGCGGTGCTCGCGGTAGCCGGGTTCGCTCGCCGCGTAAACCGAAAGCGGAAACGCCCGCCAAAACTCGTTCGGGTTTGTTATGTAACCCGTTACCATCCTCTCGGCCTGTTCCGGCGTAGCGGCCTTTGCCCACAGCGCGGCGAACGCACCCGCGTATTTTACTTTTATTAGTTCGCCCGTCCGCCTGTCGCGGTCGTAAAAAATCCCGTCGCCTTCATGCCACAGAGACTGCACAGCCAGCTTTAATTTATCCGCGGCGGAATCAAAAAAACTTACGTCGTCTGCGCGGTCCGTCATCTCCGCCAATTTTGCCATCGCCCTGCATTCGCGGATCAGATAGCAATTCAAGTCGGCGCCTTCGCAATAGTCCGCCTCCCATTTCCCCGCCCGCTCGTGCTGGTTGTCCATGCCGGTATGCGGGCCGCTCCTCCAAACCGAAAGGCCGTTTTCACTTTTTCCGGGACCGTCCGTCCAGTAAGCAACCGCCTTTTTCAAACCGCCGTAATTTTTTTCCGTGAGCCAGTCAAAATTCTTTTCCTTTTTGCAAATAAAATAAGCCGTTTGCGCCAAAAACGGCTTCACCATTTCTCCCGCCTCAAACTCGCCGCCCGGCGGAACCGAACGGCCAATGAACCCGTCCGCCCGCTGGCTGCGCAAAAAAATATTTACTGCGTTTTTTGCGTAAACCATGTCCCATCCCATGTACGACTGTATGATCGCTTCGAAGTACTGATCCCAATCGTAAAGCGTCGCATACGAATAGCCCGTGTAATACTGCAGGCCGGTGCCCTTATCCGTTAGCACGCCCTTTTCCTTCATCATCGAATTTATTCTTTCGAGATTTTTTTGGCTGCTGTCCATTGATTTTCCGTCCTTGCTTATTTTTATTTAATGATCAACCCGATTTTTCGCGGCAAATATTCCCGTATCAAAGGAAATTTTCAGTTAACCATCAATTACATTATAATCAAAATCGTGTTTAATTAGCATGATTAATACATGAAAAAAATGTGAGCCGTTTTTATTTGTGCTTTGCATCTTTCATATAAAAAAATAGGAAGAAACACTTAAGTTGTTTTTGTGCATAATAAATTAAAAACCGAAACCGCATTTTTGCTTTAATGAGCTTCTATAAACTCCGCGCATAAAACACCTTCGATGTTTCTTCCTTCTAAGTATTCGATGATTAACTAGATTTTGCTCGAGAAAAATCCCGGCAGTAAGAATTTTTCTTTAGAAAAATTTTAGGGGATTTTTCGAAGTGCAAAATCGGCATTTTGCAGTTAATCATCGAATACTTAACAGTTTTTTTTATATGATTAAATTATGAATGGAAACGAAGGTCTGTTTGCAAATCGCCGTTTTCACTTCAAAAAATCCTTTAACGCCAAAATTTTTTTCGCGCAAAATCGAATCAATCATCGAAAACATAAAGGAGACGGAAGCATGAGCAACAACCGGGACGCGGAATACCTCGGCGTGATGGCGGACATGGCCGGCTGCCCGAACCGCTGCCGGCACTGCTGGCTCGGAAGCCACGCAAACGGAAACATGACCGCAAACGATTTGCGCGGCATCGCACGGCAATTTAAAAACCGGCGCGGCGAAAACGGCACAGTGATAAAAGAATTCGGGTTTTTCAGTTGGTGGCGCGAACCGGATTTCCGCAACGACTATAGGGAGTTGTGGGAGCTTGAAAAAGAGCTGTCCTCGCCGGGGCGCGCGCGGCGGTTCGAGTTGCTTTCGGTTTGGCGGCTTGCCCGCGACGAGTCTTATGCGAAGTGGGCGTTTTACGCAGCAAAAGAGTCCGCGCAGCTCGCCAAAGCTTCCGGTTTCGATTCGCCGGAACCCAAAGCGTGCCAGATAACATTTTTCGGAATGGAGCAATCAACCGATTGGGGCATAAACAGAGCGGGCGCGTTCCGCGACAATCTGACCGCGACGGAGCGTTTGATCGAAGCGGGAATCGCGCCGCGCTGGCAGGTTTTTTTGACGAAGCGGACGTTAAGCGATTTGGACGGGCTTTTACGTTTGGTTTACAAATTGGAATTGCACAAGCGCTGCGAGGCGATAGGGCATAAATTTGAAATATTTATCGGCGGAATCTCGCCGGAGGGAAACGGTTTTCAAATCGAAAACGAACGCATCGAAGAAGGCGACATAAAATTTATACCGCAGTCATTCACAGACATCTGCCGCGAAGGAACTGAACTGCTTGGCCGGCCGGAGCACGAGCTGATGCAGTCAATGCTGCAGGAAGACGCGCCGCCCATGCTTGCCGCAAACGTCCGCAGCATTTCAATCAACGCTAACTGCGACGTCTATCCCAACATCGCGGAACCGACCGAATGGTGGCAGCTCGGCAATTTGAAAACCGACGGCGCAGACGCAGTGCTAAAAGCCTGCCTCGACGAAACGTCTCCCGGCATGGCGGCCAATAGAACAATTCCCGTAAAGGAGCTGGCGCGCAGGTACGGCGACGCAAAAAGCAAAAAGCTGTACACCAAAGATGATCTGCTAAGCCGTTTTTTACACCAATGGGGAATTGAACAAGCGCGTCCCCATAAATAATTTTTCAAAAAATTTATATAAACATTAACAACCAAAAATTTATTTACAGCCGCCGCATGGACCGAAAAAAATTTTTTGCAAAAAAAAACAGGCCTACGTTTTCCGTAAGCCTGCTTGCGTCTGATTAAAAGATTACGATCGTTACCGGCATTTCCGTTACAGCTTTTACAACGATCCCGTTTTCGCAAAACAGAAAAATTTTCAGCACCGCGTCGTGGCTGCCCCTCGTGATCGAACCGTCAAATTTAATCCGCCCGAGTTTTTCGCCCGGATAAATCAATTCCGAAGTAAAGATCGGCTCGTCGCCGCCCGGCAAATATATTTTATATGTAAACGGGCATTTATTTTCTTGCGGATTATACAGCGCCGGTTCAATTTCCGATGAATTTGCAAAAACGGTTATAGTCTTTATATTGGGCACCGAAATGCAAATATCGATTTGATTTTGGTTTTCATATTCGTCAATGGGCAAATTGGCAAGCGGTGTAAACTCATCGTTCAAAAAATAATCCGTATCTCGGTTGAGAATAACCGCGACGCCCACACCCAACAATAAAATCAATAGACACGAAGCGGCCGCGACATATTTTCTGTAATTTTTTTTAATGCTCCATAATTTTTTTAATCTTAATTTTTTTTGCCCGATCATATTGTCATCACATATTTTGCCTGCGTTTAAAACCTTGGCGTCTTTTTTTATCTGCTCGGTAGATTTTTGCTTGAGCATTACGTATATGCGCGCCTTAAATATTTCGTAGTCAAACGGTTTTTTCAAAAAATCGCTTGCTCCCGCGCGGAATGCGTGCAGCTCGTCGTCTTTGTTTTTTGAAATAATCATGATAGGAATAGCAAGTTTTTTTCTTAGCTCGCGGCAATATTCTACTCCGACAACATCAGACAAATCGTTTTCCAGTACGATCCCGTCAGGAACAAATTCGTCCAAAAGGTCGCAAGCCGTTCTGCCGCCTACGGCGCACTGTACCGTATAACCCGCTCGTTCTAAAATTTTTTTTGTGATGTCCATCAATTCTTGGCTTCCGTTTATAAGCAAGATTGTCTTTTTTTGCATACATATCCTCATCCCGAGCGTTTTATAATTAAACTGCGACCATTATACCACAAAGTCAAAAAAACGTTAGAAACCAACATAATTTGCCATAAAAAAGGACTTAAAATAAATTATGTCGAGTATGATACACTACTTTTAGTTTGTTGAAAACGACGATTTTGGCAAAAAAATTTTATTGCCGAAATTTAATTAACATAAACCGAGTAAATAATTTTTTTTATTTATTAGAAACAAAAATATATCCGAACCCGTATTCGGTATATATGGCGAAGTCCTCAGCATTGGATTCGTCCAATTTTTTCTTGAGCCTAGAAATTTGCAAACGCACCGCGTTTGCGTCATTGTTCATTTCCGTTCCCCAAACTGTTTTATATATCTGCTCGTTGCTTATTTCTTTATCTTCGTTTTGAACTAAAAGCAACAGCACCGCAAATTCTTTTGACGTCAATTCGGCGTCGCGTCCGTTTATCAAAGCTTTTTTGTCACGTATTTTTATTGTCAGCGAACCCCGCGTGATTTCAGATAATTCGTCGATGCGTTTTTTGTTTCGTTCAGCCCTGCGAAGAAGACTTTGCACGACTGCCATAAAAACGCTTCTGTCGTAAGGTTTGGTCAGATAATAATCGCCGCCTTTATCCAGCCCCGCTATTTTATCTTCCGCTTCATTCCTTCCGGTTAAAAATAAAATCGGCGCGTCGGAAACTTTCCGCAAATCACCGCACAATGTAATTCCGTCCTCATCCGGCAAACCAATATCCAATATCATTAAATCAAAATTATTTTTTTCCGCCAACAATCGGGCTTCCGCCGCCGTTAAAGCTAAAAGCACATGATAACCTTTACGGTTTAACAGTCTTTCATTTAAATGCGCCATTTCTTCATCGTCTTCTACGATTAAAATCAAGCTCTTTTGTTCAAGCATCAGAAATATCCTCCTTTAGAGAAAAACGTACTGTTGTTCCGCAGCCCTCTTCGCTTTCGATCGACATATCGCCTCCATGCGCGGTCACTATTTTACGGCAAATGTTCAACCCGATCCCGTGCCGCCAATAATCTGTTTTTGTCGAAATGTAAAATTTTAAAACAACGCGGACCATTTCTGCGTCCATGCCTTCGCCGGTATCCGTTACGCTGACGGTTTGCATACCGTCCGAACGTTTTACCGAAACCGTGATCGTACCGTTTTTTGTATGCCGGAACGAATTTGTCAATATGTTTACCATAACTTGCTCGATCCGAAGTGAATCCGCCCATATAGCCGGCATGTCCGATTGAAAATCAAATATCAGTTCATTATTGTTCAAATCGAATTTTTGTAAATGTGTTTCGCAAACCGTGACCAACAAATCCGGCAAATTTATCGGCTGCCTGCTCAAAGACAGCCTTCCGTTTTCGATAGCAACCTTATCCATAAGATCCAATACTACGCTGTCTATCATTTTTACGCGTCGCTCTATCACGACTTGATTTTGCTTCACTTCTTCTATATTTATAGGTTCTTCGTCCAATAAATCGAGAGTGTCGTTGCTGCTTGCCGCAATTACCGCAAGCGGAGTATTTATTTCGTGCGCCACCATCGCTAAAAAATTACTCTTCATTTGGTCATAAAGCTGGAGGGTTTCATTGCGTGCGGCAAGCTCGCGGTTTAATTCCTCCACTTGATTTTGCCGGTTATAGATAATTCGATTTCGCGCAATGAACATAATAATTATCATAATCCCGCAGAAAGAAAAATTAAATATAATATGGATAACGTAAATTATTTCCGAAGGCAATTTGACAATTAATTCGGGGTAAAAAAAAGCGGCCAAACAGCAGCCGATAAACGTTATATATTCTAAAAAAAGCGCTGTCACTCTGCTTTTTTTGTCTAATAAAACAACGGTAAAAGCAAATGCCAGCAAAAAATAACAGGTTGTCCCGCTTTTATGTCCTCCGCTAAAAAAAAACAGCGCAGGAAAAATAAAAATGAATATGGAAATTATCCATATCCAACTGCAAATTTTATAACATTTTTTTGCTTTCGCAATCAAAAGCATTAAACATGATATCAAGGATATCATCAGATGCAGCGTCAAAACAAAAAAACCTGCGTGGAAAAAAGCCGATACCATTCCGATTGCAATACCGGCGGCTAATCCGATTCCTCCCAATAAATTAAAAAATTGAATCCTTAATTCGAGCGTCGGACCAAAATAATCTTTGTATATTTTATCAAACCGTTTTTCTTTTACCTCTGTTTGATCCTCAGTGTCATGCATCGTCTTGAGCTCCCGCGATAAATATACATCAAAAATAAAATGCAATAAAACATGATCATATGTTAGCTAATAAAAAACGAAGTTCGGAATATTCATAACGATTATACTCATTATTATCTATTCGGTCTTTAACTGCAAATTTCTTATTTTACGTTTCGTAAATTCAAGCATATCATCGAATATTTATATATAAATATTCCCGACGAAATTTCCGCCGGGAATGCCGTATTCAAATTATTTAATCAATGTCGATTATATAAACGCTTTTTCTATTTATACTTTTGCCAACTACAAAATCCGAACCTTTTCCGCACGGACCAGATTCGGATTTTTTACTCCCCGACCAGGATTCGAACCAGGGACCCCCCGGTTAACAGCCGGATGCTCTACCGCTGAGCTATCGAGGAATATAAAAGCACCTTCAAAACCGAATATGGGAAAGACAAGAGGAGTAGTAGAAGTAGGAAGAGGAAGAAGATGAGAGCAGATCAAGCCCTCGGCCTATTAGTACGGG